>JBNLGU010000060.1:0-18450 GCA_050306215.1 Pontiella sp. | reverse complement strand
AAATGCACAACCAGCGCGTGGACCTTACGCGGTAAAACGCACAATTTTCATGCCTGACGTTGGTAGTCCCGCGCAGGTCACACCAAACGTTCGCCAAGGAGAATAAATAATGAAAATAACACAATTACTATCAGCACTACTTTTGGTGCTTTCGCTTGGTTGCTCTACTCAAAAAATCAAGACAGATAACTACACATGGAATGTTATGCTTGAACCTCTCGAAGGAGATGAATATCAACTGACGGCACAGTTTGTAAAAAATTCTCGAGAACTCACTCAAGACAGCCATACAGGGGATTTTAGCGCTATTCATGTTCCCCCCTTAAAACTAAGGCCAGAAGTTCCTGCAACAGCCTCCATCTCCGGAAAAAATGGAACTCCTGTAATTTGTAGCGAGGCATGTCTGAATGTTATGGATGAAAAGTCTACCATCAGATACGAACTCAGAGTAAATGAGGATGGTCACACGCATCAAAGCAAAGGTACAATAACGATACAATAACGATACAATAACGTGGCGAACCAGGGCATGGACCCTACCCGGTAAAACGCACCCTCCATCGCCAAGGCTTCATCCTTCGCTGAAGCTACGGCAGACGAGATGGAGGATAAGCAAATTTTCATGCCTAACGTCTATATCCCGCGCAGGACACACGTAACGTTGGAGAGTCATTAAAAAATGAAGACGGAACTGACAGACGAAGAAAAAAAGTTACTCCACCAAATGAAGTCACCAGAAAAATGGGGACATCTCACATATGATCTTACCGTCATGACTCCATGTTTCATCATCATGGCTATAGGACTTTACGCAAATTTGATGAGTGTTGTCATAATCGGAATGGTTGTTTACGCAGCAATTACAATTCGGAAATCAATCTATTCTGACAAAATAGTCGGTACGATGAAGTCATTAATGGATAAACTAGATTCTGAATAAATATTCCTCCAACCAGAGCATGGACCTTACGGTTGCCGTCGGGGGGAAGTTCAAACGGTTCATCGCAGCAGGAAAAGTTTAGAGATTAATCAACGGATTGCTCTTCCGAACAACCGAAGGTCACACTAAACGTTAGCGAGATAAGAAATGATCGAGATAAAACAAAAACTCAGTACAAAGGATGTTCGACAAGCCACATTGCTGCACCTTAGACCCAGACCCGCTTTTGCAATACTTGGCCTCATTCTTCTCGCGTTGCTGTTGGTTGGGTTAATCAGCTCGCTTTGCTCACCAAATCGATGGAATACAAATACACTCATCATGATTGGCGTAACGTTGTATTCAGTAATCGTCATCTTTGTATTGATCCCATCAAAGGCAACCAAAACTTTCAGGCAAAACAAGTTTTTCATGTACACGATGAACTGCGTATTTGATGAGGATGGATTGCATACCGAATCAGAGATAAACAAATCAGACATGCCTTGGGATCATTTCCGGAAATTCAAAACAGGAAAACGAATGCTGCTGCTATACCCATCAGATGCGACATATTTTGTTTTTCCAAAGCACCTTTTCACAGATGCGGAATGGATCAAACTACTGGACCTTGTAAAAACGAAACTAAAACGCTAACCGGCGCGTGGACCTTACGCGGCCGAAAGCGAAACGACAGATAATTTCCGAAGGAAATAACAAGGGAAACGAGTGGTTCAAACCGCACCCTCCGACGCTTGTGGCTTCATCCTTCACTGAAGCTACGGCAGACGAGATGAAGGATAAGCAAGTTTTCATACCTGATGTTGGTAGCCCCGGGCAGGTCACACGTAAGGCGAGAAGAAAGGAACATGATCCGTTTCACCAAAGTTGCGGCGAGCTTCGTGCAGGCAACGGTTTTTATGATCGTGGTCTGGGATTCCTTAGTAATGGACCGCGTCTATCACTGCACCGATGCCACCCCATTCGGCTATCTATCTCCGGGCAATTGGATTCATGGAAATATTCAGCACGTGGATTCCATCAACCCTGATGCAACCATGCCGGAAGCGGATGCAATAAAGAATGGCTGGTCCAACACATCCCTATGGATCGTCTGGTCCGCCCTGCTTACCATATCGGCCATGACGAGCGCATGGCTAGCGATGCGTCCATGGGAAGCAACGGCCGGCGCGCTCAGTCGATTGCGACCAAGGCATCGAGCTTGGCAGCACAGATAAAGTCGTTTTCGGACAGGCCGCCGATAGCGTGGGTGGTGTAGGTGACGGCGCAGGTCTTGTAGCCAACCAGCATGTCCGGATGGTGGTCCTCGCGGTGCGAGACATAGGCGGCCGCATTCACAAACGCCATGGTCTCGTAGTAGTTCTTGAAGCTGTAGGTCTTCGAGATTTCCTTGCCCACCCGAATCCAGCCATCCAACTGCTCCAGCAGATCGTCGACCTTGCTATCGGTAAGTGGGGGCACCCCTCCCTCGCAGGGTTTGCATTTGCGGTTTTGCAATTTGTTATTGTTCATGGCTGCCCTCCGTTCATTGGCGAGATTGTAGGGTGATGGAGTCGCATAGATCAAGAGGATAGTCCCGAACAGCATAGCGTTCAGGATAATCCATCTTTGTGAATGGCCGGAGACCTTCCCGCACACCACGATTTCTACAGGCGAATGACGCGCTTTACTTAATGAGCTTGAGAAGCTCCTTAAAACGCGGATCGGCGGCATCGCGCAACAGTTCAAACAGCACGGTTTCCGCAGGAAGAATCCTTGCGCCGGCATCGCGCATCGCCTGCAACGCCAAGGTCTTGTTTTCCAGCGAACGCGATGAGACGGCGTCGGCCGCGATATAGACCTCGTATTCCGCGTCCAGCAAATCCATTGCGGTCTGGTAGACGCAGACATGGGTTTCAATGCCCACCAGCACCACCTGCGCTTTCCCCAGCGACCGCAGTTCGGCCAGAAACCGGAGGTCCCCGCAGCAACTGAATGCGGTTTTCGGCACCGTCTTTTCCTTTTCCAGCAACGACCGGAAGGGCTCGCTGGTTGGCCCCAGCTTTTCGGGAATCTGTTCTGTAACCAGAATCGGAATCCCCATCAACTGTGCACAACGGATCAGTCGCTCAAGGTTGGCATCGAGCGCTTCCCTATCGTGCATGATTTCATGCAAACGCCCCTGCACATCGATGAATACCAACACCGTATCTTCGGCTTTCAACATGACTACCCCCATTTCGTGATTCGTGATTCGTGATTCGTGATTCGTGATTCGTGATTCGTGATTCGTGATTCGTGATTCGTGATTCGTGATTCGTGATTCGTGATTCGCTGGATTTTGCCGGGGTTTACACATGATGCAACCGGCAAAATCACATATCCATCGTCACGTCTCAGCCTATTCCATACTGGTTCAGCTTGCGATGGAGCGTACGGCGGCTGATGCCCAGCTTTTCAGCGGCCTTGGTCCGGTTGCCGCCCGTCCTTTCCAGCGCCTGGATGATCATCCGCTGTTCCATTTCGTCGACGGTCAGCTCGGCATCGATGCGGACCTCGCCGCCTTCTCCCGCCTTTTCGCGCACCTGCGCGGGAATATCCTTCACATCGAGCACTTTTCCGCGCGCCAGCACCACCATGCGCTCCACCAGATTGCGCAACTCGCGAATATTGCCGGGCCAACCATAGGCCGACAGCATGTCGTAGGCCGCAGGCGTGAAGCCTTCGATCTGCTTGCCGTTCTCTTCGTTGAAGACGGCTAGATAATGGTTCAGCAACAACAGGATGTCATCCTGTCGATCGCGCAGGGGCGGCAGGGTAATGACAACCACATAGAGCCGGTAGAACAGGTCCTCGCGAAAGTCGCCCTGGTCGACCATGTTTTTCAGGTCGCGGTTGGTCGCGGCAATCAAACGTGTATCCACGTCCACCGGCGTATCACCGCCCACGCGCTCGATCTGCCGTTCCTCCAGCGCACGCAGGATCTTCACCTGCACCGCGGCATCGATTTCGCTGATTTCATCAAGGAACAGCGAACCTCCGTCGGCTTTTTCGAAACGGCCGATGCGCCGCTCCATTGCCCCGGTAAAGGCCCCTTTTTCGTGGCCGAACAATTCACTCTCCAGCAGGCTTTCCGATAACGCCGCGCAGTGCACCGCCACAAAGGGCCCCTTGCTGCGCGGACTCAGCTGATGGATCGCCTTGGCCACCAGTTCCTTGCCCGTACCGCTCTCGCCCTGGATCAGCACCGTCGCGCGCGAAGCGGCCACCTGCCGGATGGTATCGAACACTTCCTGCATGGCGGAGGAGCGACCGATGATGTTTTCCAGCCCATACTTGTCGTCGAGCTGCACCCGCAGCTGCTCGTTTTCCAGTTCGATCTTCTTGGCCTTCAATACGCGGTCGAGCACCAGCTCCAGCTTGTCGAGATTGATCGGCTTGGTCATGAAGTCGGTGGCGCCCTGCTTCATGGCCTCCACGGCAATATCCACGTCGCCGTAGGCGGTCAGGATGATGCAGGTCAGTTCGGGATGGTTTGCCAGCGCGCGCTGCATCAATGTTATGCCGTCCATGCCGGGCATGCGGACATCGCTCAGCAGCACATCGATATTCTGGCTCGAGAGCACCTCCAGCGCACTATTGCCGTTTTCCGCGGCCAGCACATTGTAGTCGCGCCGTAACGCCCGCACCAAGCCATCGCGCGCACTCTTCTCGTCATCCACAATCAGAACGGTCGGCTTTGCCATATTCAGTTCCTCGTTTCTTCAACCTCATGATCCGCAAAACACACCCGAGCGACACGGCGCGATGAGCGCCGGCCGCCTGCTGTGATGGTTTGTGCATTTTGCGGCTAATATCTTCCCTACTCCGGCGCTTCGAGCAGATTCATGCGGGCATCTTCGCGGGGGAAGCGCAGGGTTAGCCGCGTACCCCGTCCGGGTTCGGAGTTGATTTCGATCTCCCCGCCGTGGTCGCGCATGATACGTTGCACTATCATCATGCCCAGGCCGGTACCCTCGGCCTTGGTGGTATGGTACGGCTCGTAGATGGCCCCCAACTTTTCGGGATCGATGCCCGGACCGTTGTCCTCGACCAAAACACTGACGAAGCGGTCCGACTGCTGGGTCTCGATCTTGAGGATGCCCCCGTCTTCCATGGCCTGCAGGGCATTCTTGAGGACGTTGAACAGGACCTGTTTGACCTGTGTTTCGTCGACCGCCACCGCCGGAATGTTTTTTGGGAACTCGGTTTCCACCAGCATGCGCCGGTCGCGGATTTCGTGCTTCATAACCTCCAGCATATCCTCGATGAGCACCGGCAGCCTGTGCGGCCGACGCTCCGGCATCGAAGGCCGAAGCGCCTTCAGGAACTGGCGGATGATGGTGTCGAGGCGGGCGACCTCCTTGCGGGAAACATCCACCAATTCGCGCAATTCGCTCCGCGTGGCTTCGTTCTCGAGGTAGCCGATTTCCCGATCCAGCAACTGAAGATGGATGTTGATGGAGTTGAGCGGGTTGCCGATTTCGTGGGCCACGCCGGCGGCCAGCAGACTCAAGGCATGCAACCGCTCCGACTCGATCGATTCGGCCGTGCTTTCGCGCTCGCGGGTCACATCGCGAAAGATGACCACCGCGCCCTCCTCCTTCTCGTCAACGGCGGCCAACGGAACCACATAGAATTCCATGAAGCGATGCTGCGGATAGGTAATCTCGATTTCGCGCCTAACCAGTCGGCTCCACTCGTATTCATCGAGATCCAGTACGAGATCCCAGTGGATGTCCTTCAGGTAGCGTTTGATCGGAACGCCAACCGCCGTGGCCAGCTTGAACCCCAAAAACGATTCCGCGGACCGATTGGCATAGCTGATCTGTGCTTGCGGATCGAGGACGATAATCCCCTCATCCAGCGCCTGGAATATGGTCTCCATCAAACCCTTTTCCCGCGCCAACCGCAGAAAGTAGGATTGCAGACTCCCCGTATCCAAATGGTCGAGCCGATCAACCAGCTTATCGAAAAATCCCGGTTTCATGCGCAAGACTGTGCCATAAAGGCGCATGCATGGCAATAAGGATATAAACCACTATGGTTGCGCCAAAACGGCGCTCAAACTATTGCGGAGCACCTCCGATTCCACAGAGGGGAAGGATGGATCCACAAGTAAGAATCTTAAACATCAATAGAACTTCGCTATTGTCTTCTTATCGGTAAGAACCCTAATCGTCCAAGCACCGAGCATGGTTCCGAGGGGAAAAGCAAATAAAGTTAGAAGTGCAATTACCAGGCAATAAGTTCGGCGCCTCCTCATCTTGAGGTTTCTTCCACACCAAATGACTAGCAATGCACTTGCGAAACCAATACCGAGTTCTGTCCCAACAGCACCAAGAGCCATAACTTCAACGCCACTAACTTTACCTGAGAACACTCCTACCAGAAGTATCCACAAAGATATGAGACTAACCATTCCAAACATTATGGTACCAAGCGCAGCATACAAGCCTGCCAAACGGTCTATTTCATCAAGCACCACACCATCTCGCACCGCTGTTCTCCAGAATCTAGTCGGAACCATACCAATAATGACAATCAAGAGCTGCGACACGATAAACAACATCAGGTAGAAGCTGGCGGAATCGGTGAAGCCGTAGGAGTGCAGGCCGACGCTGAGCTGGTTGACGCCGAACCACGACCACGCCGTTACCGCATTGCCGAATACCGACATGACCGCGAAACCGCGATGTTTCACCATGCCGCCGTAGCGGGCGTGCAGCATAATGGCGTTCCACAGTACAATCAAGAGCGCGCCGTTTTCCTTGGGGTCCCAACCCCAGAAACGGCCCCACGAGTCGTCAGCCCACAGGCCGCCGAGTACGGTTCCCACGAAGCTAAGCAACAGTGCGAAGCAGACGGTGCCGTACAGCATGCGGTACATGCCGTCCTCGGTTTCGGAATCGAGGCGGCGGGTAAACAATCCGGCAAAGATGTAGAAGATGCCAATGGTGCCGGCAACGAAGGTGGCCATGTAGCCCAGCGTGACGGTAATCACGTGGGTTGCGAGCCAGAAACGGGTATCGAGCACCGCGCGCATCTGCTCCATCGTATCGCCGTCGCCCGCCAGGAAGTGGGCAATCAGCAAGGTCGTAAAGCCGGCCACGCCCGCCACCAGGTTGCCGATGCCGTTGGCGCGTTTGCGGAACACCGTTTCCATGACGATGCCGGCGGCCACCGCGGCCCAACCAATGAAAATGGCCGACGAGTAGAGATTGGTCACGGGCGGATAACCCGACAGGAACACGCGGGCCACAATGGCAAAGGTATGCGGGATAAAGGCAAAGATCATCAGCGTGCGGGCTGCGCCCAGCAGGCCGTCCTTGCGGAAGAGCCAACCGAAGCAACTGAGGAGGAAGACGAGCAGATAAAGTTCCGCAGACTTCATGAAGGCGCCCAAGCGGTTGTAGAACACCTCGAATCCGACCTTTTGGAATACCTCGGGATTAGCGCGCTGCACTGCCGATCCGTAATCCATCAGGGCCCCGTTGAAACCGGGCACATCCCCGTTCGAATAGGCCCGCAGCATGGCGGCAAACTGGACGCCCAGCGGATCGGGCTTGGTCATGGGTCCGGCCAGCAGGGATCCCATGAGCGGGCGCCAACGCGTGTCGCCGTCGTGGGGCGGAATGACCAGCGGAATGGACATGCCTTCGAGGCGCATGTAGCGCTGAGCCGTCGCCATCAGCTGGTCCGTCGGGATGTCCGTGGGATCCTCGAAGGAGGCAAGCGCGTTTTCGAAGGTATAGAGCTTGTTGGCCAGCTTGATGATCTGGCGGTCGTAGAGATCCTGGTCTCGCTTTTCCTTGGCATAGGCCGAGCGCGCGGCCATGTTCAGGCGGGAGAGGCTGGGCGCCAGTTCGCGGTAGGAATAGCGGAATCCCTTGCGTTCCTCGAGGCCAAGGCTGGACAGTACATCCAGGTTCTCGATGCGGATCACTTTATAGTCGTTGGCCTCGGGAAGCCCGGAAATGCTGTCAAGGAGCCATTCCGTCGCCGACACGCGATCCCCGTCGTCGGTACGCAGGGACTGCTTGCCGGAAAGAATGGTCAGCAGGTTGCGCGCAAGGGTGTCCACCGGCTTTTTGCGCCCTTCATATTTTATGGGCAGCTGGCTGAAGGCGTTGATCTGGAAATCGGAGGGCGACTCCTTGGCGGGCCGCACACCCGACTGGTAGAACCAGAGGGCCAGCAGGATGACGATCATATTGGTAATGGTGCGTCGCATCAGGCGTCCCTCCGGAGATAGCGTTTAAAGGATTGGATGAACTGGGCAATCATGCCCACGAAAACAATCATGCAGGAGAGGTACGGGATCATCCACACGTCGTTTCGGACCACCTGCAGCACCGTGCCGCTGTCGTTGGGCAGGTAGCCGGACTGGTAGAAGGTGCGGCGGGCGTAGCGCAGCGGATTGTTCATCCAGATCCGCAACTCGCGATCTACGTCATCCCCGGGATTGACCAGGCGGATGTGGCTGGAAAAGTCCTTGGGCATCTGCGTGCCTTCGTATTTCTCGTGCTTGAAATTCAGCAGGGTGATCGAGAAGGGATTCCCGCTGGGCGAGCGCAGGTATTCGCGCTGGAACCGGAAATAGGCCGTATAGTTCTTGCCGTCAACCGAGAAGTTGGTGGGCATGTCCCAGGCCTGGTTGACGAAGTTGGGATAGAACCAGAGGCTCAGGATGTAGCGGCCCAGCGACTCCCCGGTCGAACGGTCGATCAAGTCCACATCTACCGCCGGGGCATTGCGCGCGTTCATGGTTCCGCTGACTTCGCGCAGCTCGCCCACGTATAGCCGGGAACCGTAGCCTTCGTACCGGGGATAGTCCCGGCGTTGCGCTTCGGGTATGCCGTCCAGCGGCCGCGGCTGGGACGAATTCAACAGATAATGGTTCACCTGAATATCGAATGGCAGGGCTTCCTGCCGGATTATCGCGCCGTCCTTGAGCATTTTCTGGGGTAAGACCGTTACGATGTTGCGGTCGGGATTGGAGGTTTCGGTGAAGGCCAGTTCCAACTGTTGCGAGCGATCGAGATAGTTGGACGTTTCCCCCTCCTTGAGCGTCATCGTGGCTTCGACCGCAAACTGGGCCGTGATAAACTCGCCGACCAGCAGGAACAGGATGCCGCCGTGCAGCAGCACCATGCCGGCGCGTTGGCGGTAGAGCAGCTGGCAACCGGCAAACAGCACCAGCGCCGCCAACGTACCGCGGCCCAGGCGGAAGAACACCCGCCAGAACGCATCGTTTTGCGTGGCAGCTACCGAGGCAGTTCCCCACCCCCGCATGACACCAACGACCACGAGCACTCCGAGCAGCAGCACCATGATTCCGGCAATCTTCCGCCCGCCCTTGGCCAGTATCTTGAAGCTGGAGGAGTGCACCATCAACAGGTTGATCGTCAACAGGGAGCCGATCAGAAAGCCTCCGGGAAAGGGAATCCAAATGTTGCGGGGAATGTCCCACGTCCGCGGAAAGAACACGAACAGATCGATCTGGGCCATGTAGCAGCGGAAATACTGGTCCATCACCGCCCAGATGTCTTTGTCGATCTGCGCCAAAGTGCCCGCCAACACCAGCACCATGCTCAGGGCCAGCAATACGACGGTCAATTTGAGCGAAAGAAAGAAATCGATAATTTTTTTCATAGGGAGCCGCTCGCGTACGTGGTTGCATTACGGGCTGGGGTTTTCGCCCCCCATCCCGTTATAGATTCAAAACCCGTTATTGGATTTTGATGCCTTGAATAAACTGCTTGATATCGGCGGCGTTGGCCTTGAGCTCATCGTTCGCGCCCTTGGCCGTGAAGTACCAGTAGCTTGGAGCCAAATCGACGATGGCGGCAATGATGCCCTTTCCGCCCTCTTCGTTGTAGATTTCAATATAGTTCACCGCGTGTCCGTCGACATCGAAGGTTTCGGTCTGCCCCGCAATCTCTTCAGCCGTCGCGTCGGGCAGGCCAACCTGTCCGCGCCAGCGGTTCACGTTGCTTGGCACATCGCCCATCGAAAGGGAAATGAGGTAAAAATCGATCGAGGTGTCGCCAATGCCATAACTCGCCATGCGCATGCCGGAAGCCCCCTTGTCCGTCCAGCCGTCGGGAAGGTCAGGTTTGAATGCGCTCTGCTTCATGTTCTGCATCATGCTGGCATGCGCCTGCATGACCGCGGCATTGTCGGAATCCGTACCGCCCATCATCCCGGCGTTTTGTTGCGTCGGAGCGGCAGGTTGCTGTTCGGACTTGGGAACTTCGTAGGTGGTGGGTTCCTCCCGGGAGCAGGCAGCAAGCAAAACCACGAGTGAGGAGGCAATAATCATCTGTTTCATTGGCAATTTCCTATTTTCAATTGGCGCGTACTCTAGGATTTGAACCCTGTCATGTCGACAAATATGATCCTTAATATCCTGTAAGATCGGTTGCAAATCCACTTGCAATCAAGCCACTTGACGATGGTCTTGACCCTTGCGATCCGGTTCCGCATATTTGCAATATGAATGAATCGTCCACCCCAAACCGTTCCCGCAATCCACTGATCATTGGCCTCTCGCTGGCACCGGCCCTCATCCTTTTGGTGGTTGCCGTGAAACTGTGGAGCAACCATACGGAAACCAAAGAGCAGTTGGGCCAGCTCTCCGTTCAAAATCGCCAGTTGCAGCAGGCGCTGGCCGCCGCCCAGGCCGAAATCAGCAATCTAAACAGTGGCGATTCATCGCCGGCCGCCAGCGAACGCCTGACGAAGGCCCGTCAGGAACGCACCACCGCCCCTGTGGTCGCGGAAGTGGAAACGCTCTTCCTTCAAACCCCCACGGTCGAACAGACCTCAAAAGGGCTGGACGTTCTGCTGGAATTCGTTCCGGGGGAAAATATTTCACTTCCCGATAACCTGACCTTGGTTGCACGCGTTCCGGCCAGCCCTACCGCCCGCATTCTGGCGGTTAAACCGCTTTCGAAGGACGGAGACGTCTCCGGAATTGTGAACCCAGCAGGTACGCTGGGCCTGATTGAATGCTCGCCCTCCGCCTTGAATACCTTGTCGTTCCGGCTGACCGTCTCCGAGCCCGTAACGGCGACCGTGCGCGGCTCGGAAGGCATCATCGACTTCGAAATCGACATCACGCCCGAAGGTTGCACCGTCCGCAAGTTGTAGCAGGATTCCCTGCCCTACCGGGTTCCAAACAAAAAAGCCACCCCGCCCGGGATGGCTTTATTTAACAGAACCGGTTGGCCCCTACGGGGTTTGGGTCCAGTGGCACTGGTAGCAGTTTTCAATGCCCGGCTGGTTGTGGTTGATGCTGGCGCCACCCCAATATTTGGCGTGGAGCATGACATCATTGCCGTCCTCATGGCAGGTGGCGCATCCGTCACCCGGCGTTGATGTATCGTGGCAGCCAATGCAATGCGTCGGTTTGAAACCGCTTCCCCAACGGGTGTTGTGCGATCTCGGCCGCGTTGTGGCGTGGCATGACGTGCACGAGTCCTCGACGTGGCATACCTGGCAATCAGTACGGCTCCACCCGGCCATAACACCGTGCGTGCGGGTCCGGAACATATCGGTATGCGAGGAAGGTTGCATCACGCTATGGCAAGCGGTGCAACTGTCCTCCGTGGTATGGCAAACACTGCATGCCGCATCGTCCTGCCTGAAGTAGGTGCCGTGCCGCTTGGTCCAGGCCACATCATGGCTGGCCGGGGCTATGCCCGCATCCATGTCGACATGGCAAGTGGAACACGCCTGGCCCGACATGTGCGCCTTGTTGCGAATGGCCAAGACATCGCTACGCTCCAGCACGGGAACGGATTGCAGATCCTCGGCCATCAAATTATCGTGGCAGTCCGTGCATTTTCCGGCAACGGCTTCGGTATGTACGAATACCGTGGAACCCGGCCGGGCCTCCGCGGCATACCCGGATTCTTCGGCATCGGACTCTACCAGAGAGAACATAGCCACCTGTTTCTCCTCATGGCACATGCCGCAGGTATCGGCGCTGACTTCCTCGGCCTCCGGCTCGTCATGGCAATCGAGGCAGGTCGCATGGCTGATCACGTTGAAGTTCGGCTCGCCAGGTTCGCCGTGGCAATCGCTGCAGGCCGCCCCCACATCCTCCACGTGCAGATAGTGGCTGAAGCGCAACTGGTATTTTTCCTCCTCCTCGCAACCGGCAAGGAGGGCGGCCACGGCCGCCATGGTCATGAATTGGAATATGCGTTTCATTTTCACAGCCGTACCTCGAAAGATGTGCGAACCCGATAGCTGACATCCGCCTCTTCGCTATTGTCTTCGATCTCGCCTGAAAGCCTCAAGGCTGTTTTGTCGGTGATGCTCCAGCGTCCGCGCAGGAAATAGGTAAACGCATCGGGCGTCAGCTCCACACGAGTGCCGTCCAGCGGCTGAACGATCGCCGGCACCGGATTGTCGTCGGTAAACACGGAGGTATCGGACAACTGCGTGTAGGTGTAGTCCACGTAGGCCGCCCCAAGGGAAACCTCCCAGAGCTTGCCGTAGCGGTAGCGGATATCGCCGCTCACCCCGAAAAACTGGCTGTCCGCTTCCACATCCCAGTATTCCAAGGCAATGGTCGAACTCAGCCCGTCGGCCGGTTCCAGGATAAAGCTGACATCATAGCGTTCAAAACTGCGGTTGGTGAAGTTTTCATCATCCGGCTCGCGAACCATGGCCCCGGGGGAAAGATACAGCCAGGAAAGCAGCTCGGCGGTGAAGCGTCCATAGGCCGTGGTGTAGGGTTCGAGGTCGCCGAGCACCTCGGCCAGCGGGGAGTAGGCCCGGGTATCGGCGCTGTAGTCGCCCCAGCGCTGCACCCCAAGAACCGCATCAAAAACATAGTCCGACATGGAAACATAGAACAAGTCGCCCCCTCCCATGCGCACATCGTTATTCATGACGGAAAGGTAGGCGCGGGTACGCCACTCGTCCCCAACCCGCTGCTTCACATCCAGGAAATAGTGGTCGTCGGCGGCACCACGGCTGTGGTCGCGATAGCGCGCATAGGTCGCACGACTCTGGTTGCCCCCCCACGGGCGGCCCACCAGCGAGACCCCGGCAAAGACATCGCCATTCACGGAGGAATAGTCGCTGACCGGCTGCCCCAGGAAGGCCCGCCCCCCCAACTGCTGCTGCTCAAACAACAAGACCTGCGCGCCATCCATTTGGATATAGTCGGCAATATCGACATACTGACGACCGTAACGCAAATGCTTCTCCGACGCGCGATCGTGGATATCTGCATAGCACTGCAGCAAACGGAGCTGACCGTCCTTCGTGTCGGAAATACTTCCGAACGGATCGAACGCGGAGGTCGTCGTCCCGTCCAGATCGGAGTGCAACCGCCCGGAGGTATAGAGTTCCACGCGATCATCGGCCAATTTGCGGGCGCGGAAAGACCAGAAGCCGAAGGCGTCGTGATCTTCGTAGTCGCCCATCCCCCGATAGTCGTAGGAAGCGCTAAAGGATCCGCTGTACACCGGCTCGACCGCATCATCGGCCCAACCCTGATCCGTGGACAAAAGGAGTCCCGCACCCAGCAAGACTCCACATAGACTAACTCTGGAAAGATCCCTCATCTCGCCCTTTCAAGGGAATAAAGGGGCCGGTCCCGACCGGAACCAGCCCCTGTGAAGGGTTATTCTTCGATTGCGCGATAGAACTTGTTGGTGGTTCCACGAGTGGAATCCAACTCGAACACCCAGCCGCCGGAGTTGGTCTGGGCCGCGCCGACATCCTTCCATTCCGTGCCGTTCAGGGCATCGATGGACTGGAAGCGAACCACTGTTCCGGTGGCTTGCGGCATGTAGCCGACTTCAACCGCCGGAACAATGATCAGATCGCTATCCGGAATATCGTCGATATCCAGCGGATTGCTTCCGCCCTGGATTTCCGACAGGTCGGAATAGCCGTCGCCATCGGAATCGGCCAGCGTCGGATCGGTTCCGAGGTTTTCTTCCTGGTCGTTCGTCAGGCCGTCGCCATCGTAGTCATCCGAGCCGGACTGGCTGGAGATGTCGCCGAAGTGGGCCACTTCCCAAGAATCCACCAAACCGTCGCGGTCGATATCGATGCCACCCTTGAGATCGTCGATGGAAGCCCGCAGGATGGCGGCTGCATATTTCGGGTTATGCACGCCGTGGCTACCGTCTTCTTCGACGTAAAGGTAGTTGTATACCGCGCGCTTGATCGGAAGCGTATCGTATCCATCGGTGCTGTCATGCAGGCCAATATGGGGGTCGCCCACCGGCGGCAACAACATGGCAAGCTCATAGAGCAATCCTTCGATTTCGGACTGGACGCCTTCCACCAAACCGTCGAGGTCGTAGTCCACACCGCCGAAGTCGAAGTCTTCGATTTCGCCGTGGCAACTGGAGCAGGCTTCAACCAGATAGATCGGAGCGTTGGTTCCGTCGTCGTAGGACAGGTCGAAGGAATGGCCACCGATCTTGCCTGCGGCATAGGACGGCAAACCGGCCGGGATTTCCTGCATGTGGCACTCGGCACAGGATTCTTCAACTACGCTGATATGCTTGGAAGACGGCATGTTCTGGCCATACTCGATGGCGTTCTTGCCGGCCAGCATGTCGCCCTGGGGACCGTGGTGCGGACCAAAGTGCTTGCTGGCGTTTCCGTACACATAGGTTTCGGCTTCGCGACGCGACTTGTGGCAAGACATGCAGACGAGGCCCGCACCGCCTTCGGTGATAACATCGCCGTTTTCGAGCGTCACGCTCTGCAGATCGCGCAACTGGTGAATCTGCCCGCCCGCGGCATGCGGATCGTGGCAGGCGGCGCAGGTGATGCCTTCCTTGAAGGTTGCCGTAACCGGAACCTCTTCGCCCAGCTCGTTCATGCCGGGGTCGTTGGCGTCGACAAAGCCAGCGGCCGTGTGGCAATTGCGACAGCTTCCGCTGCGGTCAACCGTGGTCTGGCCATGAACGGAGGTGCCCCATTCGAAGTTTTTGGTATGGTGCGAAGGCGCGTCATGGCACTGTCCGCAGGTGCCGGCACTCATGCTGATACCGATCTTGGCAATGTCGCCGCCGGAACGCAGATGCTCCTGGGCCGGGCCATGGCAACTTTCGCACTGTACGTTGGATTTCAACTTCAGGCTGTCCGGAAGATCGTCCCAGTTGTTGGTGGCCAACGAGGGAGGGAAGGTCCAGCCGAGATCACTGGCCACATCGTCAAACCCGCCATTGACGGCAACCGGCGTTGTATCATAGCCCAAGGCATGACACTTGATGCAGAATTGCTGAAAATGACCGTTCGGATCGTTGATATTGTCCTTGAGCGCGACGGCGTGCAGCGTGGTGTCGAAACCGGCCTGCTTGCTGGCGTGGCACAACGTGCACGCGGTATAATCCTTACCCAGGAATACCGAACCGACGACTTCAAGCTCGGCATTAAGCGTGCCGTTCGTGGTGAAGGCCTGTACCGAAATCTGGTAGGTGCCCTTGACGTCCGGCACGATCATGGCCCGGTCGACCAGGTCGAAGGCCACGCGGTCCACGGAGTCGTAGGTGGGAACCGACATCGGCAGCGGGCTGTTGGTGATGGTTGCGGCCGATGCCACGGGCAGGTCATCAACGTCAACGACGGCGTCGAGCGTCCAGACCACCTGGGTAACCACTTCGCTGCCGGCTTCCAGCAACAGGTCGAGATAGACCGGCTGGCCAAGACCCACAACGTGGGTGCCATTGGCAATCTGGGTAGAGCCTGGCAGGCCATAATTGCTAATTTCGGCCGGCGTGAGAGGCCGCGTGTCGATCCGTAACTCCTGCGCCTGAACGCAGTGAATCCCAAGCATGGCTATCGCCATTGCAGCGATTGCCATGAGTTGTACCCGTTTACTTTTCATTTTATTTCCCCTCCATGGCGATATCGCCACTGCTTAGTTAACTATCTACCTGTCCCAATTGTCTCTAGCCCGCCTGCTGTAACCGTTGTTGTTGCTGCGCCCGCTCGCGGGCGGCAGCCCGGCTGCGGAACTGCTCCTTTAGATTTTCAATCTCCTGCGCCATGATTTCTTCGCAGAATTCCAGATCTTTTTCCCAACGGCCCAGCGTCTGCCGCACCGTGGACTCCAAGGCATCGATATCGTGAAGATGAACCCCGCCCACTTCCACAACATCGGGATCCACGTCGCGAGGCACCGCAATATCGATGATCATCAGCGGGCGCTCCGAGCGGAGCTGCATGACCTGCTCCAGTTCGGCACGATGAATCACCGTTGAAGTACTGCCGGTTGAACTGATCACCACATCAGCATCTACCATGGCCTCATAACGTTCACGGAAAGGGATCGCCGTTCCCTCGAACTCTTCTGCCAAACGCCGTGCACGATCCTGCGAACGGTTGGCCACAACCACTTCGCATTCCCCTTTTTTCTGAAGGTGGAGCAGGCAGCAGGCAGCCATTTCACCCGCACCGATCATCAAAACCTTGTGCCGACCCAGACCATCCGAACCAAGAACCTCGCGCGCATGGGCAACTGCGGCACCGCCAACGGATCGGGCCCCCTGCCCGAGCGACGTCTGTGTACGGACCGCCTTAGCCGTCTGCAATGCTTTCTGGAATACGCTGTTGAGGATCTTCCCGGCCAGCTTCACCTTGCGGGCGGCTTCGTAGGCATCGCGAACCTGTCCAGTAATCTGGGTTTCACCCAAAACCATGGAATCCAGACCACAGGAAACCTTGAACAGGTGGGTCAGCGCATCCTGCCCGTAGAGGCAATAGACATGAGAAGACAGGCTTGGGGCTTCCCTTCCCATACATTCGAAAATGGCAGCGACATCAACCTCGCCACCCCGGGCAGTCACGCCATAGATTTCGACCCGGTTGCAGGTCCAGAGGACGACGACCTCGGACAGGCCCGCCTTGAGCTGCAGCATACGACTGACCTCTTCGCGGTCCGGATGCGCCACCGCCATCCGTTCGCGAATCTCGACCGGTGCCGTCCGGTAGTTCACACCCGCGACAAAGAAGGCCTGCTCTAGTTTTTCAAAAGGATCTTTCATTCTGACAGTATATTGATGCTTTTAGTCACATTTCGCAGCGCGCCAAAGGACCGTTCGCGGCCCCTATGCGCATGAGGATTGCTATTCCGCTACAGGACTCTCGTGTTTGATCTTTTCGTAGGCCTGTTCCAGGTCGAAACCGCTTTTGGAACCATCGGCCAGCGTGTAGCGTTCGGGGTTCCAGGTCGGATTCTGGTCGTTGTGGCAAAGCACGCAGCGGGTCTTGGCGTCGGCCACCATGCCGTTGGCCACCGCTTCATCATGGTTTTGCATGATGGACTTTTTCTTATAGTCTGCGCCGGGGCCGTGGCAGGATTCGCAGGAGATGCCATCTTCAAGCGCAACGGCATCGCTCTTGAGCTCTTCCGTAAAATAGTAGGCGGTCGAGTGGCACTTCAGGCAGGCCCCGCTGGACTGCGGGTCGTCGATGCCCAGCTTGGCGGCCGTGGCCTTGGCTTCCTCGCTTGCCAGTACCTCATAGGCCTTGGAGTGCTGTGCGGCCTGCCACTTGCCAAACTGGTTTCCCGTGTCATCCTTCTTGTGGCACATGGCGCACTTCTTGGTGCCAATCAGCTTGGCCGGATCCTCAGACTGCCCCATGGATGTTAGGGCAACACATCCAGCAACCAATACCACGCAGCGAATCAATGTTGCAGTTTTCATAGCTACTCCTTGTTTTCCGTTAAACCTTCCGAATCCGGTACATCGATAAAAGCACCCACAGTTTTAGCACTCCCAATCAGGGATCGTCTATCGATTTATGACCTCTGCATCTATTTTGCATTTTGTATCAGTAGTTCGAAAAAACCCTACATCCACACGAGGCTCCTCCGTCAACGAAATATAACGTATTTTACCTTATCCTAGCGATTTACAAATATTCCATATCACCCATCGCGCGCATTATCCGCAGCCGGCATTTGGTGAATTCCGTTTTGTTTGTAGAATCCAAGCACATCGGACAACTTGGTTTTTTCCAGTTCGCGCCGGATCATTTCGCGGTTTTTGACCCAGAACTGGTGCGTTGGGCATCCGCAGTCGTGGTTGCAGTAATCCGAGCCTAGCAGGCAAGGGGAAAGCACCTCTGGCCCTTCGATGGCCACGCTGATATCCCAAAGATTGATCAGCTTGGCCGGGCGCGCCAGCCAGATGCCGCCCTTGCTGCCACGCTTGGATTCAATAATGCCAGAATCGTTTAGTTTCTTAACGATTTTAGCCAAATAGGCCTGGGGAACATCGGCGCAGGCCGCCAGATCCTTAATGCTGGCCGGAGGGTTCGTGCACGCCGCAAGGCACGCCAACGCACGTATGGCGTGACCCGTAGTATTTGAGAGCGACATCATGAATCAGTATCCTTCCACCGAATTGATGAGTCTCGATTTACTCCGTCCCCCTCCCCTGATCAAGCCTTTTGGACCTCACTGTCCATAATTATCATAATACTAATTATAAATATACCCG
>JBNLGU010000059.1:0-18540 GCA_050306215.1 Pontiella sp. | reverse complement strand
GGCGAAACCAACGAGCTGACGATTGCTTTTGCCGAACGGCTGGCTGAAAAAAAGAAGCCGGTCATCCTGCGTTACGTGCTGGTTCCGGGATTGAATGATCGCGAAGACAGCATCGTCAGGTTGGGGCAGTGGGCGAAGGACATGGGGAACGTGGAAAAGGTCGAGTTGCTTCCATTTCATAAAATGGGCGAGTTCAAGTGGGAGCAGTACGGCCTGCCATACCGGCTTTCGGAAACCCTCGAGCCCACCGCGGAAGAGGTGGAGAAGATGCAGGACATGCTGCGTTTCTTTGGCCTCCACGTCGAATAGCGTCCGGGATTTTCCGAATGCGCGGTTGCGCCGTCGCGGGTTCTCCATAAGAATGCGCGCCTTATGGAAACCATCGATCACATCCGCAGCCTGCCTGCATTGGCACCGGACGCCATCCATATCTGGGGTGTGCATGTACCCGGCATGCTCGATCAGCTGGATGCGTTTGCCGCCGTGCTGACGGATCGGGAACGGGAAAAGGCGGCCCGGTTCCGTCGCCTGGCCGACCGGCAATCCTCAATCGCCGCACGCGGGGCTCTGCGGATCCTGCTCTCCGGTTATACCGGTCTTCCAGCACGCGACATCCAGTTCTCCTATTCCGACAACGGCAAACCTTCCATCGCAGGTGCGAATGCGGCCTTTAATGTCTCCCATTCCGGCGACTGGGTGGTTCTGGCCATGGGGTGCGAGCGGGCCATCGGTGTGGACATTGAACGAATTAAACCGGAACTGGAGATCGACCCGATTGCCGGACGCTATTTTTCGGCGGATGAACAGGACTATCTCGAGGCATCCGACGATCGGCATGCGGCGTTTTTCCGGGTGTGGGTGCGCAAGGAAGCCTATGTGAAGGCCTGCGGTTCCACGCTGTTTACCGAGTTGAAGCGGGTATCCGTGCCCGTCGAGGATGGGGCCGAAAAGGACGGTTGGTTTTTCCATGGCCTGGAAGCCGGATCCCAGTATGCGGCCGCCGTGGTGACGGATAAACCGTTGGGCCGAATGCCCTGTTATGATTTTGGAGGACTGAAATGGCAGAATTAAAGAATACCTTTTCGTGGTCGTTTAGTGCATCCGAGGATTTCGAGGCGTGCCGTCGGCGGCGCTACTGGAGCAAGTATGGCATGTGGGGCGGCTGGGGCCGCCATGCGTCGCCGGAACAGAAAACCGCCTACCGCCTAAACAAGATGGATAACCGCTGGGGGTTGATGGGGCAGGCGGCCGAAAATTCCATCATGTGGGTCCTAAAGCAGCACCAGCAGGGTTTCCCCGTTGATGCCAAGGCCGCGTGGGAAAAGGTGGCGCGTCCCTTCCTGACCCAGAAGTGGAAGGAATCGAACGAAGGTAATTGGCGGAACAGTCCGAAGCAGTTTTGCTGTCTGCGCGAGCATTACTACAAAACCATGGAGGACGAGAACGAAGCCAAGCGCCGGATTGCCGCCCAGGTGCAGAACTGCATCGACAACTTTATCGAAAAGGTGCTGCCGCGCATCGGGCAAATCAAGCCGGAGCAGGAATTCCGAATCGAAACCGCCGACACTCCTGGCGATGTGGAAAACTTTGTCTACGAAGGTGTGAAGATCTATGCGATTCCCGACTATGCCTACCGCATCGGCGAGCAGGTGCATATCCACGACTGGAAAGCCGGCAAGATCAAGGTCGACCAGCATCGGCTCCAACTTTCGCTCTACGCGCTGTGGGCCATCGTCAAACATGGCGCCAAGCTCGAAAATATCTTTCTCTATGTCGAATATCTCAACGAGGGGCAGGTCATGCCGTTCCAGTTGACTGCGGACGACTTGGAGGAGGCCAAGGCGGTGATGAGCGATTCCGTCGGTGAAATGACTGAATATCTGGTCGACTGCGACCGCGACAAAAACGAGCCTTTACCGAAGGATGAATGGGAACTGACCCTCGATCCCGCCAATTGCCGGCAGTGCAATTTCTACGAACTCTGCAAGCCCGAGCTGGACGTCCTGCCGCAGGGGTGATTTTTCCGATTTTTGCCGTTGACCGACGAGGGGCTTCTCTATACATTCCCCACCTCTTCAGCGCCGTAATCGCTCTGAGTTTAAAGCGCAGCCATAGCTCAATTGGATAGAGCACCTGACTACGAATCAGGAGGTTTCAGGTTCGACTCCTGATGGCTGCGCCACTTTTTTACCTCGTAACCAACCGGTTGCGAGGTTTTTTATTGCCTGCGTCGAAGACGGCCTGATTGCATCAAGTTCTTATCCCAAATTACAGGTGCGGAAAGCATTTGAAAAGGAAAGGGAACCCTAGCCGGGTTCAGCTTGTGCTTGCCGTCAGGGGCGGTGGAGCGTAGGTTGTGGGCTTCTATCGGTGGCAGGAAACCGGCGTGATCGAGAAAGCGCTATTTTCTTTTGCTCCGGCTCCTGTTCCGGCTTGGAACAAATCCTTAGTCCTGCCGCGGCGCGTTTCCCCTGGACCGGAACGTTTTCGAAGGCCGCCACCCACAGGATTCCACCGCACAGGCCGGATTGCTTTGAAATTTGAACACATACGCCACAAACCGCCGCGCAACCTCCTGAAGGATCGCCGCCTCCTGATTGCCTGCAGCCCGTTGCGCAGTCACGTCAACCTTTCCACCATCATCCGCACGGCGGGTTGCTGCGGCGTACGCGAAATCATTGCCACCGGCAACGCGCGGCTCATCAACCGCATTGCGCGTGATGGCGCGGAACAGGTGTTGCTCACCACCCGCAACAGCCTGCCGCCCGTGCTCAGGACGCTAAGGCAGGAGGGCTATGCTCTGGTCGGGCTGGAACAAACCACCCATTCCACGCCGCTTTCCCACCATGTGTTTTCCGCCCAAACCGCGCTCGTGGTCGGTGCCGAGCGCGAAGGACTGTCCGATGAATGCCTTGCGCTGCTTGATGCGGTCGTCGAAATCCCCGTCTGGGGTATGCCCTTTTCCCATAACGTCGCCACCGCCACTGCCATGGCGATGTATGAATATTGCCGCCAATTTCCGGATGGCTGATCCGTCTCTCAAAGAAGGAGTTCCCATGAACTGGTCCGATTTCCACTTTATTGAATATCTCAACGCCGTCGACGCCGCGCTCGAAACCGGCTACGGCGCCGCGTCCGATCTGGGCGAGCTCGAAACGATCTCCATGGCGCATCAGGAAAATGTTCCGCCCGAAAAAATCGCCCTCCGCCTTCGCGCCCCGCGCCGCTGATATATAATCAGGGAAGTAAGCCTTGTCATGCATCGGTTCCGGAGTAGAGTCGGCGTTGGAAGCGACGGTTAAACGGTTTACCGCAAGACGGCGCGGGCTTACAAAAGGACGTTGTATGACGGACGAATCGCAAAGCTTCATGCTCAAGGGAATCCCGATATCGCCAGGGCTGGCTGAGGGGGCCATCCACGTGCATCACACCCTCTACGGTCCGATAGACGCCCCGGTGGCGATCGGCCGGGGCAATGTCCAGGAAGAGTTTTCGCGGCTGGATGACGCTACGGCGAGTATTTCGGACGAGCTTCTTGCCTTGGCAACGCGTGTGGAGGAGGAAATCGATACCCGGTTGTCCCAGGTTTTCGAGGCGCATACGCTCATCGCAAATGATCCGGCTTTGAGGGAGGAGATTAGGAAAGAGATTGCGGATAACCTGATCAGTGCAAGCAGCGCTGTGAAGGCGGTGTTTCTGCGCTGGGAAAAACGTTTTCTCTTAATGGAATCGCAGATTGCGCGGGATAAAAGCGACGACATGCACGATATCGCGATCCGTCTGCGCAATGCCCTTGCGGGGATTACGGTGCATCCGCTGGATCGGATTCCGGCCGGTTGCGTGCTGGCGGTATCGCGCCTGCTGCCCTCCGATACCGTGTTTCTCGCAAATCGTCCCATCGCCGCCGTGCTCATGGAGCATGGTAGCATCGCCTCGCATGCGGCGCTGTTTGCCCGGGAAATGGGACTGCCCTGCATTTCGGGGCTCGCCGGCCTGCTGACCACCGTTCCCGACGGGGTTCCGGCGTTGGTGGATGCGGATACCGGAACGATTACGGTGAATCCCGGGACGCAGCAGAAAGAGATCTTCCGGAAACAGGTGGCGTACAAGGAGGATGCCTTTGCCTATGCCCGGGACCGGGCGACGATGCCGGCCATCACGAGGGATGGGATCAAGGTCTCCGTGCTCGCGAATGTCAGCAGCCGCGGGGATACCGAGAGCGCCATGCTGAACGGTGCGAAGGGTGTGGGGTTGTACCGCATGGAACAATCCTACCTGGGATGCGTTGTGCCGCCGGACGCCGAGGAGCTCCTCGGCGAAATGCGCTGGACGCTGGAAGCCGCCAAGGGACGCTCTGTCTGTGTCCGGCTGCTGGACATCGGTGCCGACAAACCCATGCCTTTCATCCGCTTCATGGTGGAATCCAATCCTTCGCTGGGTCGCCGGGGCATCCGCCTGCTCCGCGAATACCCCGAACTCCTGGATGCGCATGTGCGGGCAGTGTTGGAACTATCGAGGGAATTCGATGTTCGTATTCTGGTGCCCATGGTCACGGTGCCCGGGGATATGGAAGTGGTCCGGGACTGTCTGGTCCGGATCGGGGCGGAACTGGCGATATCCCCGCTTCCCAAACTCGGGGCCATGATTGAAACGCCGGCTGCGGCGCTTTCGGCCCGGAAGCTGGCGCCGTATGTGGACTTCCTGAGTTTCGGCACCAACGACCTGACCCAATATGCCTTTGCCGCCGACCGGGAAAACGCGGCGGTGGGACAGTACTTCGACGATGCATCGGATGTCATCTTCAGGCTGATGCAGGCCACGCACGACGACGTGCCGGGCATGCCGCTCTCCGTGTGCGGCGAGCTTGCGGGCCGGCTGGAGTATATTCCCCGGCTATTGCAGTGCGGCGTCAGAACGCTGAGTGTCGCACCGAAGCTGGTTCCGTTGGTGAAAGAGGCCATCCGCAACACCTCGTGCAGGAAGCCCGCATAAGGTTTCCCGTCCGGACTTGGGCCTTGCCTCCAGACGGAGGCGTAAAAATAAATTGCTATTTCTATCGCTATATTGCCCAGAACGCGGTAGACACGCGGTTCATACAAAACAAGGACATATAATGAGTACAGGTACGGTAAAATGGTTCAGCGCTGAAAAGGGCTTTGGTTTCATCACTCCCGACGAAGGCGGAACCGACATGTTCGTTCATCATTCCGAGATTCAAACCTCCGGATATGCATCGCTCGATGAAGGGCAGAAGGTCACCTACGAAGTTGGGCAGGGCAAAAAAGGGCCTTGCGCCACCAACGTAAGACCGGCGTAATAACGCCGCTAACGGCTTTAGCTTGAAGAAAAGGCGTCCAAATGGGCGCCTTTTCCTTTTTTAATGGGTGTTCCGCTGGTGGCCCCCTGGCGGAACGGGTGGCAGATGCGGTTCCTGTTCAGCCGCCGAGCAGGGTGCGGATAACATCGCCGGCGGAATAGTCGAGGTTTTCCGGCGTGCAGAAGCGGCCGATATCGACGAGATCGTCGCCCATGGTGACGAGGCACTTTTCGTAGGTGCCGTCGGGCAGGCGCTGCGGCATCCCGATATTGGCGGCGAGGGCGTTGCACAGGCATTTCCGGCCCACCGTATCTTCCTCCTTGCCGCCTTTGGCTACATATGCGGCGACCGGTTCGGCGGGGCAGCGGTAACCGATTTTTCCGTCGGGGCGGCGGTAGGGCTGGCGCAGGAATCCGATGTCGCATATGCGGCGACGCAGTTCGTAGACGCTCTTTTCGGACAGGCTTCCGGGCAGGTCGGCCACCTTGAACGGGAAGCCAGTGGGGGAGGCCTGCGGATCGGTAAAGATGCGTGCCTTCCCGGCCAGCGCCTCCCGAACCAGCTCGCGCCGGACTTCGGGCAGCAGTCCGGATTCCTGGCAGAGTGCAAAGGCCGTTCCGGCCTGCACCCCGGCGGCGCCTTCTTCCCTGGCGCTCCGCAATCCTTCGGGCGATCCATAGTTACCGGCCAGCCAGAACGGCCTTCCAAACTTCCGGAATGCCGAGAGGTTGGCCTTGTCCCGCGGACCGTAGACGGGTTCGTCCTTCGCGCTGAGGGTCATGACACCGCGTGGCGGGGCATTGTGACCGCCGGCCACGTTGCCTTCCACAATGAAGCCCTCAATGCTTCCGCTCGCTTTGCGGAGTAGGATGGATGCCAGCGCCTCGGAGGAGACGATGGGCATAAAGTCCGGACGCTTCAAGGGCGTTGGCGCCATCGTACCTTCCATGAAATTCCTTGGGTCGAACGTCAGGTTGTGGATTTCATTCCTGCCCTCGGGGCCCGTGACGTTGATGGGATATTCCACTGGTTCGTGCCGTGCCAGGGCATCCAGTATCCCCGGAATCGCCAAAGGGATTCCCGCGCCCATGATGACCACCGAAGCGCCGGCGAGCAATGCTCCGTAGAGGGAGGGCAGGTGCGGAATCTGTATTTTTTCCAGATAGTTGATGCCGACGGGTTGATCGTGTCCTTCCCTAGCTAGAAAAACCTCCACAAAATTGCCGACGATGCAGAGTTCCTGCGGTTCGATCCTTCCCTCGAGATTGTGCATCGGAACGGGGCGGTAGGGGGAGCCTGCAGGGACTCCGTCCGGGTTGAAGAACCGGTCCAGAATGCGTTTGGCCATGTTTGGAAAAGGAAAGTGTTCGAGGGCGCGAAGCACATTTCCGCCCGGATCTCCGTTCTGTAACCGTCGTGCAACGACCACGTCGAGCGCGGTGCCGGAAACCACGCCCAGCTGGCCCAGTTGCGATACGGCCCGGGCGAGTCGCCAGTCCGAGATGCCGAATCCCATTCCCCCTTGGATGATTCTTGGAAGCTCAGTGTTCATAACAGCGATCACTATGAAATGTTTTAGGAATGGAAACGACTATAATCACGTAAAACCAATCCGGGATTTCGTGGGGGACAAGGTCCCGCATGCCGGTCGTACTGCAAACGGCGCGGCGTATCGTTATTGGTCGTGTGCGGTGTCTTTTTTCCGGCGGAGCTTGCGGATGCGTTTCATGGCCTTGAAACTGATGAGCTTCTTGGTGTTTTCGTCCCAGAGGTGGATGCGGAGCGATTTGAGGCTTTTTCGAATACCCATGGGCTTGATGGGGCGGATCTGGTGGATTTCGTTGTGGCAGCCCTGCAGGTTGTAGTTGGGGATCGAGGGGTTGAGGTGGTGGATGTGGTGCAGGCCGATGTTACCGGTAAACCATTGGGCGATCTTGGGCAGCTTGTAGTAGGAACTGCCCTTCAGGGCGGCCTCGATCGAATCGCGGATGTCGTCACGTTCCCAGTAGGCTTCCTCGTACTGATGCTGCACGTAGAAGAGCCACAGCCCGAGGGTGGCGGCTATGATGGTGATGGGTAGCTGGATCATCAGATAGTGCTTGAAGCCGATCAGGCTTCCAAGCAGCAACGCCACGGCAATCATGCCTACATTGGTGATGTAGACGCTGAGCCGGCCCTTGTGCTGGATGCCCTTCTGCGAAAAGCGCTGCAGGAAGAGAAAGATGAACGAGGGTCCGAATCCAAAGAGGAAGAAGGGATTGCGGAAGGTGCGGTAGATGATCCGCTTGGCTTTCGGGGCTGCGAGATATTCTTCGACCGTCAGCGTCCAAATGTCGCCCACGCCGCGCTTGTCGAGGTTGCCGGCGGTGGCGTGATGGCGAATGTGTGCCTGCCGCCAGTCCTGGAACGGGGTGAAGACGAGGATGCCGGAGAGATAGCCGGTCAGCTGGTTGGCCCACTTGTTCTTGAAAAACGACGAGTGGCAGCAGTCGTGGAAGATCACAAAAATCCGGACCAGGAAAGGGGATGCGATCAATACGGGGATGAAGCACAGCCAGAGCGGGTAGTCATGGAGGAACAGGTATGCCGCCACTGCCCAAAGCAGGGCATAGGGAATCAGAGTGTTGAAAATCTGCCATGCGGCCTTAATCGGGCTGGATACGGCATACCGCTGTATGATCCCGTTCAGTGTCTGCCGTGTTGTCGGCTGTTCTGTGGATTCCTCGTTCATGCTTACCGCCTCACCGTTCCCCTTTATATATGACAATGCACCGCATAAAATGCGTTCAAATTCGCCCGGAACAATACCGTGGTGGGATGTGATAGCGAGGTAAATGCCTTAAAAGTCGCAGCACCGGACATTCGGCGAACGCGGCAATCCCAGCATGCAGAACATCGGAAAAAATCCTCCGGGCCATCCAGCACGACCTCGGCTTCGTGCCCCATGTGAAAGTGGGCGCGGCGTAATCCGTACGTGAGCTGTATTCACCACGCAGAGCAAAAGAGAGAAACACAGCTCCGCTCGCTCCGATCCAACGTTCAGTGAGTGACGCGGCTGACCTACAATAAATTGAGTTCAAGCGACGTCGCCAGAAGGCACAAACCTTTTTCGATATCGAGTTTCGGCGGGCGTTTTTCTGTGACTTGCTCTGCTTGGAGAATGGGAGATGATGAGAATCAATGCTAGATGATCTGAAAGAGTTAAATATAAAGCAGGTTATAAGGGAAAACAATTATAGTAATTATAGTCTCAATAAATATAACATAACCAATACTTGCCAGTAGAAAATATTTCTAGAGGCATTATATTGATATAAGCAAAGAAGTATTGACATTTATTCGGCATGGAGTATCCATAACTTACGTTCCCTTTGATGCATGTCTGAGGTAGGCACTGTGAAGAAATGGTAAATCGAAAACCATGTGAGGTGGATATGAAAACTGCATTTAGAACCCTAACCGGAACCACCGTTGCGCTAGTCGCACTAGGGATGACCCTAGCAGAATCCGTTGCCTCTACCTTTTACGTTTCGCCGGAGGGAAACCACATCACACCGTTTGCCAGTTGGGCTGATGCTGCGAACAATATCCAGGCTGCAGTCGATGCTGCCGTCGATGGCGATACCGTGGTGGTGGGGGACGGAACCTACTATCTGACCTCCGAAATCGTTGTTACAAATAATATCACCGTAAAAGGCCTGAACGGCCCGGCGGCCACCATTGTAGACGGACAGCGAGTGGTTCGGTGCTTCAACCTGATGAGCAGCAACCCCACCGTCGCAGGCTTCACGATCACCAACGGATTTTGCCGTGATAACTTTGGGGGCGCCGGGGTCCGGTGTGCTACCGCTGACGCTGTTGTAACAAACTGCATCATTACAGGAAACATAGCCGAGGATGCACCCGCTTACCAGATCTATGGTTCAGGCGGTGGGATGCGTGGCGGCACGGCGGATGACTGCAGCATCATAGGGAACACGGCGCAACAATATGGCGGTGGTCTCTACTCCTGCATCGCCATCGATTGCACGATTCAGGGAAACACGGCCTATTATGGCGGGGGGATGCATGAAGGCGCAGCAACGAATTGTCTCATTCAAGGCAACCATGCCGATATTTTTGGTGGTGGAATCTACGACGGAATAGCTTACGACTGTGTCATCGCGGACAACTCAGCTCGCACCGCAGGAGGGGGATTGGCATTTGATGGCTTTGACTTTACAAATGCCAACCTCGTCGTGGCAGAACACTGTCTGATCAGCAGCAACTCGGTATATGGTGAAGGTATCGGTGGCGGGGGTGTCTTTGTGTCATGCGTCAGAATAAGGCATTGCACCCTGGCCGGTAATACAGCTGGGGTTGGTGGGGGATTTGCGGGGAGTCCTTATGCCTCCATGTATAATCTTCCAAATGCGGTACTCGAAAGCTGTCTGGTCGTCGGAAACCAAGCCGAGAGATGGGGAGGCGGCGGCTATGGCGGCACCTTGATCAATTGCACGGTTGTATCGAATACGGTTGGCACGTCAGGGGGCATAGGCGGTGTGACATCGTATGGAGATGATGCTAGGCAACTGAAAGTGTACAACTCCATTGTCTGGTACAACGACGAAGGTAATCTCCCCGGTGGGTTAGGCTTTACATACGAAAACTGCTGCTCTCCCGGTTTGTTGCACGAGGTTGACGGAAACATTACCAATGCTCCGTTGTTTATTAATCCCGCAAATGGCGATTTTCGTCTGTTGGCCACGTCGCCCTGCATCGACGCGGGAAGTAATGATCTTGTAAAGGTATCCACGGATTTGGGCGGAAATCCCCGCATCCTGGATGGTGATTATGACGGCGTGGAAACCGTGGATATGGGCGCCTACGAGTTTCAGGTGCTCATGCTGCCCTCCGGCAGCATCTCCGTTCCGCCCATCAACCTAAAAAGCAAAGGCAGAATGCCGGTAACAATCATGTCCACGAGAGATTTCAATGCCGCTTTCATCAATCCGGCATCCGTCCGTCTGGCCGGTGCCGCGCCCGTGTTCCGGATACCCGGTTCCATGCACAGACATCGACGCGCCACACTCATGTTGCTGTTCAATACCGCCGATTTGGCGATCGATCCCGCCGATACGGAAATTATGTTGATCGGCCAGACTTACTCTGGTCAATTCGTGGTAGGCACGGCGCCTATCAAAATCGTTCCTGGCAAGAAAGAGAGTCGTTCTAGAGGTCAGTCCGGCGAACGCTCGAGGGGCAATGCCTTGTCGACAAGGTCAGGAGCATCGCGGTAAATGATGTTTTAGGGTGCGCGGCCTGAACCTTTGAACCTCACGAAGCGGGGTTCTCCGGATAGCCGAGGGTCTTTAAGGCACGCAGTGAAGGAGTTGACAAGTATCTCGTGGACCTCTAAATGGTCTCCCATGCGATCGATTGTCCTCCTTCTTGTTTTCGGAGTGGTGCCTGCCGAGTCCAACCCGAGCAGCCCGCGCGTGTTCCGGGGCAAGCTACAACTCGCCGCTCAATGGTCGGACTATTACGGACGGCCGGTGCACATCGGCGAGTTCGGTTGCTACGACACCTACTGCGACGACGACTCGCGCGTAAACTTCTACCGCGCCTTCCGGGAAACCGCCGATGAGCTCGGGCTGGGCCATGTGGGACTGGAAGGCAGGCTTTCATTATTGGAAGGAAGCTGGAGGAGGCGGCGCGCCGGATCCACCCGGCATGCGCGAGGCAATGTTTCCTGCGCCGCGGCTGGAAGCTTCCAATTAGGGTGCACGGGTTATCAATGGCGCCGTCGGCAAGATCTATGTTTTTGAGAAGGCTTCGGTTTTGGCGTCGGCCTCATGGAACGCCGTTTCAACCCAGACCTGATACAAGTTCTGGATGGACTACGCCGATTCCGATGCGGGCTGTACATCAACCGCTTTTTACCGTGCCCAATGGATCAAGCTCCATGATTTGATTGTGCAACGCCTTCGCTTTATGGGAGGCCCATCCATCCATGATCCATGGCGTGACTAGTCGGTGTTAATCTGCGTCCATCTGCGGGTCGCGCTACTTCGATCCAAGGTAGCCTGCTTTTTTTCGGCTACGAAAATAAAGTGGAATGGCCATTGACTTGTGCAGGGCGGACCTATAGAACCGCGCATCTATTCACGGACGGTTGCATTCGGCAACGTCATCTTTTTCTTCACTCCTCCGGCGGCGAGCAGAAAAATATTTATTCGCCGGCTAGGAAAATCCAAATGAAGAATGAAAACGACCTTCGGGGCGTCTTCGGTCTGTTGTTGCCTGAAATCGGCCGCGCAGTATCCGAAGCAGGTTACCACACCCCTTCACCCATCCAGGAACAATCGATCCCGTCGCTGCTCGAAGGGCGCGACATGCTGGGATGCGCGCAGACCGGAACCGGCAAAACCGCCGCGTTTTCGCTGCCGATCCTTCAGTATCTACAAAAGAACAAAAAAGCGCCGGTCAGCAAAAAACCGCGCGTACTCATTTTAGCACCGACCCGGGAGCTAGCTGCACAGATTGGCGATAGTATCGCCAAATACGGCAAATACACAAAAGCCAGCCACACCGTCATCTTTGGCGGGGTGGGCCAAAATCCGCAGGTGAAAGCCGTGCGCCATGGCGTGGATGTGCTGGTGGCTACTCCCGGCCGGTTGATCGACCTGATGAACCAGGGCTATATCGATCTATCCGCCATTGAAATCTTCGTACTCGACGAAGCCGACCGCATGCTTGACATGGGCTTCATCCACGACATCAAGAAGGTGGTCGCCAAGCTGCCGAAAAAGCGGCAGTCGCTCTTCTACTCCGCCACCATGGAGCCGAAGGTGGTCGAGCTGGCCAAAACGCTGGTCCACAACCCGGCGCACGTGACTATCGAACCCGACAAGCCGGCCGTTGAACGCATCGGCCAGAAGGTGTTGTTCGTCGATAAGAACCACAAGGACGAGCTGATCGTCTCGATCATGGGCAGCAAGAAGCTCGACCGCGTGATTGTATTTACGCAGATGAAGCACGTGGCCAACAAGGTGGCGCGCAAGCTGGAAGGTGCCGGGATTCCCTCGGCCGCCATCCACGGCAACAAAAGCCAAACCGCGCGAACGAATGCCTTGGCCGACTTCAAGTCGGGCCGGGTCCGGGCCTTGATCGCCACCGATATTGCCGCGCGCGGCATCGACGTGGACGGCATCTCGCATGTCATCAACTATGATATGACGGTCGAGCCGGAAAACTATGTCCACCGCATCGGCCGTACGGCCCGCGCCGGCGCGGACGGCGATTCAATTTCGTTCTGCAGTGCGCCGGAACGCGACTATCTGCGCGCCATCGAAAAGCTGATCCGCACCACCATTCCGGTTGACGACAAGCATGCGTTGCATTGCGACAAGTCGATGAACGCCACCGGCGCCGATGCGAAGCCGGGACCGAAGGTCCGCCAGAACCGCGGCAAGGTGACCGTCAATGCCAGCGGCCGTGCGAAGCATACCGGCGGTAAGCGTCCTCCGCGCATCCGCAGCCGCCGCAACCGTCCCTGAGCGGAGTGCGGGCGCTTTCATGGTAATGGGCCTTTGGACACGCCCCGGAAATGGAGATGTCCTGCAGGGTCTCGACTCCTAGGTAGCATTGATAAGATATAATGAAACACTGGAAACGCCGTATTGCACGGGGCTCCAGTTGTTTTCTTATTCAAACACGTGTTTGCGTGTTCGTTATCCCCAAAGCCGGGCGGGGTAGGTGCCGTCTTCGTGCATCGCCTTGAGACTGGCGGCGACGGAGGGGCGGTCTTCGGGGTAGGTGACGCCGAACCATTTGCTGTCGGAACGAAGTACCTTAACGCGTGTCTCGCCGGAGTCTATCGCACCCTGGATAATGGTCGGGATGTACCACTCCGATTTGAGCTCCTGGCCTTTCGTCTTCAGGAAGGCGATGAACTTTTCCTCGAGCGTGTCAAACAGGTCGGGCTGGAATCCCCAGAAATTCATCGAGCAGATTTCGTCGCCGGTCATGTCGGCGGCTAGACCGTCCTCGACATACTGAATGGTGCCGGATTCGTTTGCTTGAATGCTCACGCGCTCGGTTACGGTGGAAAGATAGCCGTCAATGGTATTGCAAACGCCACGCGATACCGAGCCATGCGGCGAGAGGGTGTTGCGCAGCCGATAGCCGACCATGCAGCTTTCTCCTGCATCCAGCTTTTTGAAGGCGTTGCCTATAACCTGATACGCCTCCGCGCCATAGAAGTCGTCCGCGTTTTGCACGACAAACGGTTCATGGATCAAGCGCTTGCAAGCGAGCACGGCCTGTCCGGTGCCCCACGGCTTGGTGCGGCCTTCGGGAACCGCAAATCCATCCGGCAGATCATCGATGGATTGGAAGGCGTATTGCACCACGATTCTATCCTCGAAGCGGCTACCGACTTGTTCCTTGAATTCGGTTTCAAAGTCGCGGCGGATGACAAATACGATTTTACCGAAACCGGCGCGTATGGCGTCGTAGATCGAATATTCCAGCAGGCATTCGCCATTGGGGCCCACCGGATCCATCTGTTTCAGTCCACCGTAGCGGCTTCCCATGCCAGCGGCCATGATGATCAAAGCTGGTTTCATGTATCCATTCCTTTCAAAAACAAAGCACGAAGCTAGCAGGAACGTTTGGGGATTTGAACTGCGAAGCGATAGAAAGAAATTGGGTTTTAAATTATGCGGGAGAGGGGGTTGACAGGATGGAGGAGATGGGCCTATGTTCCGATCGATATGAAACACGAATTCAACAACCGACTGCTAGGCCTGCTGCTACTCGCTGGGAATGATCCTGCGGAACGGGTTTGCCTTTAGATTGTTGATTTAAACGATTTGAAAAACCTCCGCGGGAAGCTGCGGAGGTTTTTTTTGTTATCCGCAGTGCATGTGCAGGGTTTTTTAAAGGAATGGAATGGATAACAATAACGGGGTTGTTTAGATTATGACCCATTTTAGGAGAGAAACAATGAGTGTGCCCAAGTACAAGATTCCGGAGATGATCGATCTTCCCGACCGCCAATGGCCGTCGAAGAGCATCACAAAATCACCGATCTGGTGTTCCGTCGATTTGCGCGATGGAAACCAGGCGCTTCCCGATCCGATGGATCCGGATCAGAAGCTTGAATATTTCCAGATGCTCTGCAAAGCCGGTTTCAAGCACATTGAAATCGGTTTCCCGTCGGCCAGCCAGGATGAGTTTGATTTCTTCCGCAAGTTGATAGAGGAGAATCTCATTCCCGACGATGTATTTATCATGGGACTCACGCAGTCTCGCCCGCATTTGATTGCGCGGACCATGGAAGCATTCAAAGGTTGCAAGCGCGGTATTGTGCACGCCTACATCGCGCCGTCCGATCTCCATATGAAACAGGTGTTCGGCATGGAGCGGCCACAGCTCATCGAGACCGCGGTTGCGGCCACGAAGCAGATCCGCGAGTTGGCCGATGCGATGCCGGAATCGGACATCCGCTACGAGTTTTCGCCGGAGGAATACACCGATACGGACGTCGATTTTTCGATCGAGCTCTGCGAGGCTGTATTCGGAGCGTGGGGCAAGGGAACGCCCGAAAAACCGGTGATCATGAATCTTCCGGCCACCGTCGAGCGCCGCCCGCCGAACCACTATGCGGACATGGTCGAATATTTCTGCCGTAACTTTTCGAAGCGTGACAGCATCTTGGTATCGCTCCATTCGCACAATGACCAGGGCATGGCTGTGGCTGCCACCGAGCTTTCGCTCATGGCGGGCGCTGACCGCGTGGAAGGAACGCTCTTTGGTCACGGTGAGCGCACGGGCAACGTCGATTTGGTGACCTGCATCAATAATCTCTATTCGCGCGGCATTGACACCGGGATTGATTTTTCCAATCTCGCGGAGGTTGCGGAAACCGTTGAACGGTTGACCGGCATGCCGATCTACTATCGCCAGCCGTATGCGGGCGAGTATGCGTTCACCGCGTTTTCCGGCTCGCATCAGGATGCCATCAACAAGGGCATGCACAAGTTGCCCGAAGCGCCGGAACGTTTCGGTATGGCTTGGAAGGTGCCGTATCTCCATGTCGATCCGGCGGATCTCGGTCGTCGTTTCGAGCGGCTCATCCGCATCAATTCGCAATCCGGCAAGGGTGGAATCGCGTGGGTGCTTGAGCAGGATTTCGATATCGAGGTGCCGAAGGCGATGCAGCCGGAACTCAGCAAATATGTTCAGGCTTACAGCGAATCAGTGGGACGGGAAATCAGCAGCGAAGAGGTGCATACGGTTTTCCAGAACGAGTTTGTGGCGCCAGAAGGACCGTATGAATTGGTTGGTTACTGGCCGCGCCCGGATGAAAACGATCCGACCTTCATCCATGGTGAAGTGAAGGTGAAGGTGAATGGCGAAGATAAGAAGGTCGAAGCCGACGGAAACGGCCCGATCTCCGCCTTCGTCAATGCCATCAACCAGATCGTTGAGGTCGATTTCAGTGTAGACGACTACCACGAGCAGGCGATTGGCAAGGGTGCCGACGCGCAGGCGTTGGCCTATGTCCCGCTCAAGCTCGCCGGCAATGGCGTGATCTTTGGCGTCGGTGCCGATTCGAACATCGACCAAGCCGCCGTTCGTGCCATCGTGGCCGGCCTCAACCGCATTGCGAAAAAATAATTATTAGCCACTAAGATGGGATGCTCATGAAGAGGTGCGATGGAAACGTCGTGTTCTTCCTGACTTCGTGGTGAATACATCTGAAGGAATTGAAATGAAGTTGAGTGGACATACTAAACCGTTTGCGGTGATTGGTCATCCGATCGGCCACACGCTGTCGCCGGTCATGCACAACGCCTCAATGGAAGAACTGGGATTCGACGGAATCTATCTGGCGCTGGATATCCATCCGGATGAGTTGATGGTGGTGCTTCCATCGATAGCCAAGATGGGTTTTGCCGGAGTCAATCTGACCGTACCGCACAAGGAGATTGCCTTTCGCGGACTGGACAAGTTGGATGAGAGCGCAAAGCTGCTGGGCGCGGCCAACACGGTGCAATTCTCCGACGACGGGATGATTGGCCACAATACCGACGGCTATGGATTCTTGATGGCGTTGGAAGAGGCCTTTGGCAAGCAAGTCGAAGGCGACGCGGTTTTCGTGCTCGGTTGCGGCGGGGCCGGGAGGGCCGTTGCATTGATGGCTGCCAAGGAAGGTGCCAAGTCGCTGGTGCTGGCCGATATCGATGCCGAACGCGTGCAGCGCCTGGAAGACGAGATCAGGACTCTTGCTCCCGAAGTGGTTATCACGCAATCGTTGGATGGTGCCTCGAATATAGAGCTGTGCCGCGAGTGCGATCTCGTGGTGCAGGCTTCGCCGGTCGGCATGAAAAAGGATGATCCATCGCTGTTGCCTCCCGAGGCATTCCGCTCCGGTCAGCGGGCATTCGATCTGATCTACATGTATCCAGAAACCGCAATCCTGACCACCGCACGCGAGGCTGGCGCACATGTTGCTAATGGTTTGGGTATGCTTTTGCACCAAGGCGCGCGCGCGTTTGAAATCTGGACCGGAACGAAACCTTCGGTTCCGGCCATGCGCAAGGCGCTGGAAGAGGCGGTTTACGGCGAGTGATGCATGACGGTTGAGACGTGATTGCTAAGCGCAATGGGATGCACGGCTCATGTTTCACTCTTCACGAAAATAAGGACAGGGTGGCATGGATTTTATCGATTGGTATTTTGCATTTGTAGTTTTTTTGTTCGGAGCCTGCTGGGGCAGTTTCCTGAATGTATGTATCTATCGGATTCCAGCGGAGCTGTCCGTGGTCAAGCCGCGCTCGCGATGCCCCAAGTGCATGACCGATCTGGCTTGGCGCGACAACATACCGATCTTCGGCTGGCTTTTTCTGGGCGGTAAGTGCCGCTATTGCGAGGCCCCGATTTCCTCTCGCTACCCGATCATTGAAACCATCTCGGCAGTCCTGTTTACCTGGGTCTGGCTGATGTATCCGCCGTTCGTTGATGGCGGACTGGATTTCCGTTTTGCGGCCTACATGCTGCTGGCGTTTGGTTTGATTCTTGGCAGCATGGTCGATATCGACGAGATGTGGATACCCGATCGTTGCACCATCGGCGGTATGATCGTTGGCCCGATCCTCAGTTTCCTGATTCCCTCCATGCATGGAACGGAAAGTCATATCGGCTCGCTGATCTCTTCGCTGGTCGGATTGGCCTTCGGCTTCGGCCTGCTTTGGTCGGTCGCCTTCTTCGGCAAGTTGGTGCTTAAGAAGGATGCGATGGGTTTCGGGGATGTGAAACTGATGGGCGCGCTGGGCGCCTTCCTTGGCTTTCAGTCGATTGTATTTATTGTCTTTGTCTCCTCGCTGCTCGGCTCGATTATCGGCGTGACGTTCATCGCGATGGGGCAGAAGGAGTGGCAGAGCAAGATACCGTTCGGGCCCTACATTGCCCTCGCCGCCCTGATCTGGGTACTGGGTGGATACACCTGGTGGGACGCCTACATGAACTGGATGACGAGCGCAGCCATGTAAAACAAAAAGGACCGGATGATGCCGGTCCTTTCTTCTATCGGGTTCGAAGAGGTTAGATGATCAGGTCGTTCTTTCCGCCGCGGAGTTCGTCGGGGGTGACGATGCGGTTGGCCTGTTCCTGCTGGTATTTGACCATGTCTTCCTGCAACTGCTTGATGGCGGCGTTGATGGCTTCCGGGAATTTTTCGATTGCTTCTTCTAGAGTCGAGGCTTCGATCTCGCCGGAAACCGGAAGCGCGCCGCCGGGGGTCATGATGTTGGTGGTGGCCGAGAAAGTCGGCTTGCGCGAATCGTCTTCGGAGCCATCGGTTTTGATCGGGGTCAGTTTGCGGATGGATCCCACTTTCAAATCGGTAATGTTTTCCTCTTTCCAGAGATTGTTGGCGTCGATCTTGATGTTTTCGAGTGAGTTTTCGGTCATGGAATACCTCCGGTGAGTGAAAAGTGAGGCGTAAGTCGTGAATCACGAATTAATCGTCACTCGTCACGATTTTAAAAATGGTGCACCCAACAGGAGTCGAACCTGTATCTACGGCTTCGGAGGCCGCTATTCTATCCATTGAACTATGGGTGCACGAAAGGGCGGTTTATAGGGGGATTACGGCAGTGTCGCAATACTATTCTTGTCCGCAGATTTCATAATGCGCGAGAGCAGGAACCAGGTTTTCACCACAGAGGACTCTG
>JBNLGU010000058.1:4972-18747 GCA_050306215.1 Pontiella sp. | reverse complement strand
TATGCGTCTTGCCGGACGTCGCAGAAAAGGTGGACACATAGTAGATTCCATTGTGGAACCGCAAGCTGCTGGCCCAGGACCCCTTGCCATAGCAGCTTTGCCCGTTTTCGAGATTCATCTTGTCGTTCTCGACCAGCCGGTCGTAGGCATAGTTGACGATTTTCCAATTGACCAGATCCTTCGACTTCATGATCGGTACGCCCGGGCTCATGTGCATCGTGGTGCTACTCATGTAGTAGGTGTCGCCAACGCGAATCATCGACATGTCCGGCACATCGGCCCAAATAATCGGGTTGGCCGCCATTTCCCCGCACACGATCCTTCCGATGAACAAACCGATACATACCATGACGACTGCAGTTCTTTTATTCATATTCCCCACCCTTGCATTTTCAGGTTCCGTTCATTCGCTCCATCTAAAATCGCATGAAGAAATCCCAGGTCTCTTTTGAGATCCAGTTTTCATCCGATCCGGGATCCCGCATATAGTCGGTATGGCCACCCACGAAGGAACCGAACATCACGGGATATTCCTCCGGCAGCCCTTTAAATTCGGTGGTGACATGTTCGGGTGTCGTTGCCAGAGGAATTTCGGGAAGTTTTGAAAGCCCGTTATCCTCAATGTGCGTCAGGACACAATATTTTCCGCCCTCTTCCTTCTCGTCCGAATTGATCCACTTGCAAAGGCCGTCCTCCGTGCCGGTCGTACTGAAAAACGCAAGGGGTTTGTGCCGGTTCCGAGGAAGATAGATATTCCAATTGGCGGGGGAATAGCAGGCCACGGCACGGAGTTCATCCTGAAACTCCAGCGACAGCGAGTAGGTAAACATGGCTCCGAAACTAAAACCGCAGCAAAACACGCGAGAGGTATCGATGCTCAGCTTTTTCTCTAACAGCTCCAGCAGGTCGGAGAAGAAAACGTGGTCTTTATCATCGCCGGCACGCCAGGGCGTATGGTCGGTGTATCCCTGAGGGGCCACGAAAATGACGGGGACATGCTCCTTTTCCGCATAGGTTTTGAGTCCGTAAAAATTATTGTCCACCATCGTCTGCATGCTCCCGCCCATCATATGCATGCAGAAAATCAGCCGGCAGGGCTTGTTCCTGTCGTAGTTTTCGGGAATGTCGATGATGTATGTACGCTCAAGACCGTCACTCCTCATCGTGTAGGTACCGCTCTTGAAATCCCCAAGTCTTTTACCGTAACCGGCGCTGCGGACTGGAGTGTTCTTTAATTTATGCGCCGCATCAACGGATGGGGTTCTCGCCGGAGCGGTTGCGCAAATCCCGCATGTCAGTAGAACAATCCATAGTGCGATCGGGGTACGTTTCATTTTAAGCTCCTGTATCGTTTCGTAGTTCAATATGGGTTATCGGGCACCCCAAAGAACAGCGACGCCGTTCTTTTCACCATTACAATCCCCTATTTCGCGGACACCTTTACCGCCTGGCCGGTGTATTTCACCACGGCATCGGGCTTTCCGGTAGGCTCCATGCCGACGCCATGATTGGGCGACACCCAGACCACATGGAACGTCCGGTTCTTCAGCATACCGGGAAACTGTCCATTGCGCTTGCCGATGACGAGCGTCTGCGCCGCTTCGTTCCACTGGATCGGAATGAGCGAATACGCGCCCTTTTCATAGTCGTAGGAGTCGCCTTCGTCCTCGTACAACGCAAAGCGGCCATCGGCCCCGTGATAGATGCGCAGTTCGATCGGGTCGGCCGGCTTTTCACCGGTATACTGCATCTCCGGCCCCAGCGGCACAATGCTGCCGGCGCGGACGAACAACGGGATTTCCCGCTTCGGGGCGGAAGCCTCCATGCGCTGACCGCCGTCAACGGTTTCGCCGCTCCAGAAATTGATCCAAGGAGTCGTCGCGGGCAGGTAGACGCTGCGCGATTCGGCCTTGGGCTGCGTAACTGGATTGACCAGAAAGGCCGGACCGAACATGTACTGGTCGTCGATACCGAAGACCTTTTCATCTGACCGAAAGTCCATCGGGAGCGCGCGCATCATGGTGTAGTTTTCGTGCGTCACCTTGCCGGCCAGGGAGTAGATGTACGGCAGTAGCCGGTAGCGGAAACGATCGTATTCCACCATCGTGTCCATGGCCTTCGGGAATTTCCAGAATTCGGTTTCGGTCTGGTAGCCGTGGATGCGCTGCACCGGACAGAAGGTGCTGAACTGGAACCAGCGGACCAGCAGCTCGGTAAAATCGTCCGACTCATATTGCCCCCACGGACGGAAGAAGCCGCCGCAGTCGGTGGTCCAATATGGAAGGCCGGTCAAACACACGTTGAGCCCCGCCGGAATCTGGCGGCGGAAGGTTTGCCAATCGCCATTAATGTCGCCGGACCAAAGTGCCGTGGCATAGCGCTGCTGCCCTGAAAAGGCGGAGCGGGTTAATGTACACACACGTTTATCCGGCGATGTGGCGCGTTGACCTTCGTACACGGTCTGGTTGGCGAAGAGCGGATAGGCGTTGCGGTACAAGTCGCCGGAGCCAATGAAAATGTCGTGCCCGGCCATGCCGTTCCCGTCGTCGCCGGGTTCCGTGGCATCCTGCCACCAGGCATCGGCTCCGGGCTTGAAGAAGGTATCGTTGAGATAGTCCCAGCGCAGCTTGCGCGCGGCGGGATTGGACTGGTCCACCCATTCGGTTCCCGGAATCCTGTATCCTTTCGATGCCAGATCGTCGCCGGCCTTGCCCTGCGGATTCGACCAGACCGAAATCATGAAGCGCACGTTTTGCTTATGCAGCGCGTCGATCATTTCCTTGGGGTCGGGATAGTTCGCGGCGTCCCACTCATAGGCGCCCCAGCCGTGCGGCCCCCAGTACTGCCAGTCCTGCACGATCAGATCGATGGGAATCTGCCGCTTGCGGAATTCGGCAACGGTGTCGAGGATATGCTGCTGGCTGGAATAGCGCTCGCGGCACTGCCAGAAGCCGTAGGCCCATTTCGGCCAGAGCGGTGCCGCGCCGGTCGCGTTGCGGTAGGCGGTAATGATGTCGTCCATTTCCGGGCCGAAGAAGACATAGTAATCGATGTCTTCGGCGTAGCGGGCGCGGAACACGGTCGTGTTGCCCAGCGGACGGGCATAGAGCTTGGCGTCGCCTCCGCCGCCCAGCAACTCCACGGAGCACTCGGTATTGGCGGGCAAGGTGATTTTTCCAGCGGTCGTGTACGGCACCCACATGTTCTTCATGCCGGCAATCTGCTTTCCGTTCACCACGATTCCGATCTCACCACGCCGGTCCCCGTCCTTTGCAAAGAACACATACTCCCCGGCCGCGCCGGTCTTGAACGTGCCTGTCCGGCCGCCCTTTACATCCTTTGGTGCCGCAGCCTGTTCGTTCAGCTGTTCGGTCGCCGTCGGGCCGTTGTCCGGTCCGGCGCCATCGTTCGCCGAAAGCGTGATTTCCTGATCGACGGGGTTGAAGTCCGTCCACGAAGCATTGTTCCAGAGCAAGCCGTAGCCCCGGCTCGAAACCAGCACGGGGATGGCCGCCTGCGTATTCAGTTGTCGCAGCTCGATCGGCATGCCGCGCCAGTTCCAGACGCCATCCTGGCACTGGGCCATGCCGTAGAGATATTCATCCGCCGGCGAGAGAAACGTCTGCTGTGCGCGATACAGGTTGCCATCCCGTTTCTCCAGGGAACGTCCGCCGCTTTCCGGCTCTTGCAGGATGATGTTGCCATCGGCATCCAGAAAACACAGTGCGCCCGTGGCCCGGTCGATTGCGGCCCCGCCGCGCTTCGTGCGCAGCACCAGCTTGTCGGCATCCTCGCGCCACTCGAACGCAACCGGTTCCCATTTCCGGATGACGGACAACGCCGGCTTCTCCGGCAGTTGAACGCTAGTTGCGTAGCGGACGCGCACCGTTCCTTCGGCACAGACATCCAGTCGCAACAGGCCGGACGCCGTCAGAACCGTCACCCCCGACTTGTCTTTCATGGCCGACTTGACCGGCTGCGCCGATGCTGGACCGACAACCGATCCACAAACGAACAAGAGCACCATCAACCGGAATCCACAGGAAAATCCGAACCAAAACTTCATGCTTTCCCCTTACAATCGCTCTTTACGGAATCTTCTTCTTTTCAACAACCCAGCCGGGCATCTGCGCAACCCCGCAGGGTTCGCCAGTAAACATTTTTTCCGCAACCTTGTCGCCTTTCAATTGCCACTGAAGCCAGGACGTTGCCACCTTGGCAAAATCGCCGCCGTGCGGCTCGCCGTAGGTGCCGCCATGGCCGACGTTCAAATTGGCGGCGAAGGCCGGCACATGGTTGATGCGCTTGAAATCGTCCATGCCGTTCCCGTACGCGATATCGGACTCGCCGCCCATAATGTAGATAATGGGAGCATGCAACTTGCCCAGTTGTTCCTTGGTCACATTGGGCATGCCGGGAAATCCTTTGACAGGTTCAATGAGAATACCGCTGTTGCAGATCACCACCGTGGAGATGCGCGGATCCGTAGCAACTTCAAGAGCTTGCAGCCCCCCGCAGGACATGCCGCTTACCGCGATTTTATCCACATCGATCTTGTGGTAGTATGGGCTGGTCTTGTCGCTGTTCCGCGCGATGGCCCAGTCGATGGCATCAATCAGCTGGGCCGCAGAGGTCTTGCCACCGCTTTCATTTTCCCCGGGCATCGGCCCGATGGCGATCACTAGGAATCCGTGCGAAGCCAGTTCGGACAGGAAGTTGACATGCCCCCCCGGAGAATTGGCGCAGGCTCCATTGCCCCAGACAAAGATCGGGAGCTTGTTGTTCGTGTCGAAAGCACTGAGATCGGACGGACGGAAGATCGTGTGCGTTTCGAGGGTGCTGTCGGATGCCATAACCGCAGGGTATGGCCCGGTGCCCCCATCTTCCACCACACGCGTGGCTGTCTCGGTTGCAACCGCCTGCGCAACGGCGCCACCAGCCATCATCAGGCTTGATGCCGCGAGTATAAGAATGCTTCTTCCAATCATTGTACCGTCTCCAACCTCAACTCATCACGATGATCACTTTGCGGGAATCAGCCGCACGAGGACAACGCCATGCGGGGCGACCTTGGATTCAAATTTGCCCTGGAATTCGCCCAGGTCCTTCTGTCTCCAGAGGTCGCGCACGACATATTTTTCCCCGCCGTTCGAAGTCGGAAGATTGCCCCACGGGCCCCACTTCACGGCAACGGTCTGTTCGGATTCGCCCCGATTGAAAAGCCCCACCGCAAACGATCCGTCTTCGAGGGTCTTGGCATAGACAATCCGGCCATCCTCGTTGCTGAACTGCGTGGCCTGCTTGCCCAGGGAATCCTGATTGATGGCCAGAACCTCGTCGTTGGAGAGCAGTGATAAGGTAAAGTCATCCATCTGCGAAATGTCGCAACCGATCAGCAACGGTGAGGAGAGCAGGCACCACAAACTGATGTGTGTGTACTGTTCGTCGGGCGTCAAGTTGCTGGGGTGCAAGTTGGGCCCCCAGCCGACCATGCCGACAACGAGCATGTCGGGATCGCTCCAGTGGCCCGGACCGGTGTAACCGGCCCAGCGGTCCTGCAAGAATCCTTTCTGGCTCATGCTGCCCCAGCTGTCGTTGATGTCGCCGGTGGTGCGCCAGACGTTCGCGAGTTTTACGTAATCAGGCGCGTTGTCATAGATGCCGGTGTTCGAAAGGCTGTAGACAATATCGCGCCCGGTAGCGCGCAGGGCATCGGACATTTCCTTGACGTGCGGCACGTCGTTCGGAAACCAGTCATACTTGAGATAGTCCACGCCCCACTCCGCCCATTGCTTTGCGTCCTGCTCGGCGAACGAATACTTGCCGAACGTCCAGTTGACCCAGGTGTTGCCGTTGATTTTGTAGAACTCGTTTACGTTGCCGGCATCGACCCAGTCGTAGGTACCGTCCTTGTTGTCAGAGGAGCCACCGACGTAGCCCGCATAGGTGCCGCGCCACGGCCCCGAGTAGATACCGAACTTAAGGCCGAGACCGTGGATCTCGTCCGCAAGCACCTTCATGTCCGGAAACTTTTTGTTGGGTTGAATGGCATTAAGCTTACCGCCGCGTGTGCCCTGCCAGCCGTCGTCGATGTTGATGTAGGTCCAGCCATGCTGGCTAAGCCCCTTCTCCTCCATGGCCCGCGCCGAGCTGAGCACCTTCTCCTGGCTCACGGCGTCGCCCCAGCAGTTCCAACTGCTCCAGCCCATCGGCGGCGTGAGCGCAATCTGATCCCCCACCACGATGCGAAACTCCTTTGTGTCCGTCCCCAATGCATTCTTCGCCCCCAGCGTTACCTTGTACTCACCGGGCTTGGCAACCTTGCCGGTAATCCGGCCGGTTTCCGCATCCACCTTCAGGCCTGCCGGCAAATCCTTGACGCCGAAACTCATCGGGCGCTTCCCGGTGGCTGGAATGGAATATTGGAACGGTGCGTCCGGGCGAACGCCGAAGACGCTGGGCCCGTTGATGCGCGGCGTGTCCGGCGCCGGCGGCGTTAGAATGACCTTTTCCTGCGCGCCACACCAACTGGCGGCCCCCAACAGGGCGCATGCAATCATCGACTTCATTGTTCTCTTTTTCATTAATGCTACTCCACTTTAGTTCACGATCTTCGCAGGCAGTGTCAGGCGGATCTCGTCGGAAGCCTCGCCCACTAGGAATTCGTAGCTGCCCGGCTCCACCACATACTCTTTGCTTGCCGTATCCCAATACCGCAATCGCTTGGCAGGAATTTCCACCGTAACAACCTGCGACTCCCCGCTTTTCAATTCCACCCGGGCGAACCCGCATAGCGCCAGCTTCGGCTGGGGCACGTGCGACTTAATCTGACGATAATAAACCTGTACAACATCAGCACCATCCATTTTTCCGGTATTTTCCACCGACAACGAAAGCGCTAGCGTGCCGTCGGCGGAAACCGACGGCGATTCCAGATGGCCTTCCTTGTAATCGAACGTCGTGTAGCTCAGCCCGTGGCCGAATGCATAGAGCGGCGTTCCATGGAAATAGCGGTAGGTCCGGTTGGCCATCGAATAGTCGTCGAACGCAGGCAGGTCCTTGGTCGAGCGGTAGAAGGTCAGCGGTAAATGGCCGGAGGGATTGACCTTGCCAAAAAGGACTTCGGCGACGGCGCGGCCGCCGTCCTCGCCGGGATACCAGGCTTGCAGGATCGCCGGCAAATGCTCATCTTCCCACGTCAGGGCGATGGCCGACCCACTGCAGTTGACCATCACCATCGGTTTGCGGGTTTCATACAGCGCCTTCACGAGCTCCTCCTGTTCTTCCGGTAGCTCGATCGACTCGCGGTCGAAACCCTCGCCCTCCTGCGCCGGCGTGATGCCGCCGACATAAATGATCAGGTCCGACTTCTTCGCCAACGCAAGGGCTTCGGACTTGAGCTTCGAGGTGGACTCGGTCGTTTCATTGTCCTGCTTGCTCCAGGCCGCCTGTCCCGGCTTGGTCGTGACCGGGCTGCCCATGGCATAGGAGACTTCGACGTTCTCGCCCGCCAGCTCCTTGATCCCATCCAGAATTGAAACCGGCTGCGAAGCCGATCCATGGTAGTTACCTTCCAGCATGGATTTCGAGGCCCCGTTCGGACCGATGACGGCGATCCGCTTGTACTTGGCGCGGTCGAGCGGAAGGATGCCGTCGTTCTTCAGCAGCACCATGGATTGGCGGGCCACCTCCAGCGCAAGCCGGCGGTGTTCGGGCGTATCGTTATCCGCAATGGTGTATTTGGAATACGGAACCTTTTCGGGGGGATCGAACAAGCCTAGCTTGAAGCGGGTCCACAGCGTGTAATACAGCGACTGGTCGATTGCCGCCTCCGTAACCATCCCCTTCTGGACCGCCTTCACCAGTGCATTGTAATCGCCACCGCAGCAGAGATTGCAACCAGCTTTTACCGCCAACGCGGCCGCTTCCTCCGGGTTGTCGACATAATGATGCGCCCGTTGGTTCCAGATGTCGTTGATCGCACCGCAGTCGGAAACCACATATCCCTCGAAGCCCCATTGCTTCCGCAACAGGTCGTCCAGCAGGAACGAACTGGCGCTGCACGGGATGCCGTCCAGCGCATTGTAGGCGCTCATCACGCCACCCACGCCGCCGTCGCGCACCGCCCGCTCAAACTGGGGCAGATAGGTCTCGTACAGATCGCGTTCCGACGGTTCGGCGTTGAAGCGGTGGCGATCCGCTTCCAGACCGCTGTGCACCGCATAGTGCTTCGCGCAGGCCATGGCGAGCATGTAGTTCGGATCGTCGCCCTGGATGCCCTTGATGAAAGCTACACCCAACTCGCCCGTAAGATAGGGATCTTCGCCGTAGGTCTCCTGCCCGCGGCCCCAGCGGGGATCGCGGAAAATGTTGATGTTCGGTGTCCAGTAGGTCAGGCCCGTCCACCACTTCGAATCACCGTTGTGCTGGTTGGCATAGTCGTTGAACTTTGCGCGGCCCTCGATGCCGATGACGGTTCCCTCCTTACGGAGCAGCTCCGGATTCCATGTCGAAGCCATGCCAACCGGTTCGGGGAAGACCGTTGCATTGCCATTGTTTGCAACTCCATGCAGTGCTTCGTTCCAATAGTTGTAGGCGGGAAGACCGAGACGTCCGATGGCCGGAGCATCGTTCTGCAACTGGGCGACCTTCTCGGCCAGCGACATCCGGCGGATCAGATCATTGATCCGCTCCTTCATCGGCTGGTCCGCATCGCGCCAGATGGACGGTTCAGCGATCTTCGGAACACGGGTTGCGTCGGCGGTAAAGGGATCGGCCATTTCCGCCGCGCTGAACGACACCACCTTGGATCCCGACCCGTCGATCACCTCGAAGGTGTTGAACTTCGCCTTGCCCTTGATACCCTTGAACACCACCTTGAGCGGCCCGCGCAGCGTATCGTCCGAATGCTCGACTTCACCCGTCATATAGCAAACCTTCCCCGGCCCGCCGGCCTCGGTAACGACGTCGAAATTCCGAGCGAGTAAATCGTCGCCACACGCCACGGAAAACCGTCTTTGTCCAGGTTTGCGCAACTTCGTTTCCACCATACCGATGATGATGGTGTACTTGCCTTCCGGGAGCTTCTGGATCGTCACGGAAAAATCATCGCCGGAAATGCATTCGCGAAATGCCGCCGCATGATCGCCGCCCCCCTTGATGCGATCCGGTTCAATTTCCTTTTCATGTGAAAAATCCCCGGCGACATTCACTTGATACCCACAGGTTGGACAGAACTCCTCGGCAGCATGGGCGATACTTGGACGCCACATTCCACTGATAAGCCCCAGAACGAATAAAACGCGTAATGCGGTGCCGGCGCTGGATGCCTGACGAAACCCGTGCCGTTTTCCTCTATTGCGGTAAAGCGTATTCAATCCACATCCTCCCTTGTATATTCGATGGTTTCACCTGTCCTTTGCACGATACGTCCCGGATCCCGGTCCCTCATCGAAACCATGAATCAAACCGATGACGGAATATTTTTTCCGTCCGTGCAAACGATCTATCCATCAATGCGGACATGCGGACCGATCGTCGCGCCGAGGAACATGGTGCTCGAATCCGGCACGTTCGACGTTATGATTTTTGCATCGGCATCCTTCACCAACGTCTTCCAGTCGCCGCCCTTTTCCTGGTACTGGAACGAGCAGACGGACTTTTCGGCCTCCACTCGGAGCGTGATTTTCCCCGTTGTGGAAAGAACGGCGGAACCGATTTCCTCCACCTCGCCGGCCTGCACACGTTCCAGATAGATCCGGGACTTGTCGGCGTCGCGCCTAACGGCGAAGAAGTAGTGGTATCTTTCGTTCATGAAAATCGCCAGACCGGCCGACACCTTTTCATCCATTGGCATCTCGAATACGGTTTGAACACTGTACGAGGCGTGCTGGACACGGTGGGCGAGGTAGCTTGGATTTTCAGTCCCGGAATAGAGTTTGACGGCGCGCGGCGTGATTTCCAAATGGTCGCCGGTCAGCTTCCACCAGGTTTCGGTCGGTTCGCGAACCATGATCCAATCGGGCGCCAACTCCCCGTCCCTGAATTCCTCCACCCATTCCCTGTTGCGAATAACCTTTTCCAAAGCACCATTCGGAGCCTTGACGGCCAGCGGCACCCGCTCGCCGGGAGGCAGGATGACCGGCCAGTCATCGTCGGTCCAGCGGACCGGCAGCATGAAGGTTTCGCGGCCCATCGGCGAGAGCCCGTTTGCATAGGGCCGCACGCCGAGGAAGACCGCCCACCAGTTGCCGTCGGGTCCAATCGTCAGATCGGCATGGCCGGTGCAGGTGACCGCGCCGGGCACATTGTCGTCGAGACCGCGCTGGGTCAAGATCGGGTTCTTGTCCCATGGTTCATACGGTCCATCGATATTCTTGCTGCGGAAGATCACCTGCGAGTGGTCGGTCCAGGTGCCGCCTTCGGCACAACAGAGATAGTACCAGCCGTTTCGCTTGTACAGGTGCGGGCCCTCGATCCATATCGGCTTCTTGGAAAGGTCCACGCCGCCATTGACGATGACTTTGCGCGGTCCGGCCATCTTTTGTTCCGCCGGATTGTATTCCTGAATGCGGACCGCGCGATGCCCCTCGTAGAGCGGGTTTCCGTCCGGATCGTCGTTGTTCACCACCCATGCGCGGCCGTCGTCGTCGAAGAACAACGAGGGGTCGATGCCGCTGAACCCCAACGGAACGGGATCGGACCAAGGTCCGGCCGGATCCTTGGCGGTCACCAGGAAATTGCCCGGTCCGTCCACCATGGTGCAGATGACGTAGTAGGTGCCGTCATGGTAGCTGATGGCCGGGGCGAACAAACCGGCATTGACGTTGGGCGATTTGTAGTCGAGCTGTCCGGGGCGGTCGATGATGTTGCCGATCTGCTTCCAGTTGACCAGGTCGGTGCTGTGGAAGATCGGCAGGCCCGGAAAATATTCAAAGGTCGAATTGACCAGATAGTAATCCTTGCCGACCCGGCAAATGGTCGGGTCCGGATAAAACCCGGCCAGAATCGGATTCTGGTATTCCCCGCCTTCGACACCGGCCTGTCCCTGAAAGGCATCCTCGCCGCTGTAGGAGAGTGAATCGAAGACCACCGGCCTGGGAGCCGCAAAAAGGGACGGAGCCATGGCGCACAACGCAACGACACTGCATGCAGTACAGGATATATTCATTTCAACTTTTCCATTTCATTCCTGGCGGGTCCGGTCCACCAACGCCTCATAGGCCGGCTTGGGATCATAGTTCCGGTCGAACAAAAGCGGGTAGTCGGTGCGGCCCCGCACCGGGAATCCGTTCTTCCACGAGTCGCCGTCGCCAATCCCCCAGAAGGTCACACGTTCCACGTCGCGCTTGTGGGACTCGAAGATGTCGAAAATGGCCCGGTAGCGTTCCGCTTGCTTCTGCGCCACCGCGTCCGGCAGGCCGTCGCGATAGGGATTGAGTTCGTCCTGCAATTCGTAGCGTGTGTTGATGTCCGCGCCCATGTAGCCGTACGCCACAGGCAAAACGCTCAGGTCGAGTTCGGTGATATGCACCTTCACCTTGGCGGCGGCCAGTTTCTCGATGGAGTCCTTAATTTCATCCAGCAAGGGACCGTCGATATGCCAGTGTCCCTGCATGCCTACCGCATCGATGTGGATGCCCTTCTTCTTCAGCGGCCGGACGATCTGCTTGATCACAAAGTCCACCTTGACCGGATCGGTCATGCTGTAGTCGTTGTAGATCAGAACGGCCTTGGGATCGGCTTCATGGGCAAACCTGAAAGCGAGCTCAATAAAATCATCCCCTATGATCTGCTGCCATTTCGATTCGCGGAGGTAGCCTTCTCTAATCTCGCGGGATGGATCGTCCGGATCGCGAACCGAACGGACGTCAACCGCTTCATTGACGACATCCCAGTATTTAACGTGGCCCTTGTAGTGTTTCACTACCGTATGGATGTGGTCCCGCATCCGCTCAATCAGTTCATCGCGCGAAAGCGGTTGCCCTGCGTCGTCCTCGAAAAACCACTTCGGGGTTTGTGAATGCCAGACGAGCACATGTCCGATAACGTCCGCATCCATCCGTTGGGCCAGTTTGACGAACGCATCCGCACGCTCGAAATTGAACTTGCCGGGTGCTGGACGCAGGGATGCCGGTTTCATCAGGTTTTCGGAGGTAACGCAGTTGAATTCCCTCTTGGCCAGCCGGAGCGCCTTACGGCTCGTCTCATCATCTTGGCTCAGCACATAGCGTTCGGACAAGGCAACCCCGATCTGGAACTCGCCTCTAAAGACATCCTTCAGCGGTTTGTCATCGGCAGCCATTGCCTCGATGGAGGCCATGATCATCAATCCTACCAGAAAAGATTTTACTGCATCCATACCGTATTCAATCCTCTGTAATTGTCGAATCCGCCTTGCCTTAGGCCCCTTCACGACGGTCTCGACGCCGTTGGGCGAGCTCATCGCCAATCCGGTAATTCAGTTCCTTGGAGATCGGGTAGAAGAGCAGGATAGCAATGGCGGCAACAATGAACAGGGCTGGAGCCGTGGATGCCGCGATACGTACCCCCGTAATGGCGCGGTCGGTCAATACCGCTCCCTCGGCCCCGACATAGCCATAGAGATCGAGAATCCAGCCCTGTATCAACCCTCCCATACCCAAGCCAAACTTAAGGGCAAATACAACGCCGGCAAAGGTAAAGCCGGTGGCACGGCGCCCCGTCTTCCACTCGGAATAGTCTGCGGTGTCCGCAATCATCGACCACAGTAAGGGCACTGTGGGCCCATACGCCAATCCCCACAAGGCGCTTTGCCACATCATGGTGCGCACACTCGTGGCAGGAATGTAGAACAACCACAGGGTCACGAGCGTCGTCACCGCAAGCGACCCCACGAAAACCATCCGCTTGCCGAACAACTTCGATAAGGGCTTGGAACACAGCACGCCCAGGAACATGGTAAAGGTCCCCAGCATGCCGAAGAGGCCATAAGCAACACCAGGTACGTTGGAATGATCCGGTTTCAACAGATATCCAAAAACATTAAGGAACTTCGTAAAGCCGGTCGGTGCCACTCCATCGACACTTTGGAGCCCCATGCCTCCGATGAAATCGGCCAATGCTTGCTGGTCGGCAAAGTGTTCCATAAAAATGGGCATCGATCCGCCGCGAACCACCAGCATAATGAATATCATCAGCGTTGCACTGAACAGGATAACCCATGGACGGTTCTTGAAGGTATCGAGCATGTCTTGCCGGGCGGACGACTGCTGATCCGGATCGGGTTCCACCCGCTCCTTGACCGATAAGAAGCAGAGGATGAAGAGCACAACGGTTACGAGGGCAAAAATACCCATCGTAACCGACCAGCCTTTGGCATCGTTGCCCTGTCCGAATTTATCCACCAGCGGCAGGGTCATGCCCTGGACGATAAAAGTTATAACCGTGACCGTGGCAAAACGGAAGGTGGAAAGGCTCGTGCGTTCATCCACATCTCCTGTCATAACCCCGTTCAGGGCACAGTACGGCACGTTGTTTACCGTATAGACCGCCATTAGCAGGAAGTACATGACGAAGCCATAGACGGTCTGTCCCGTGGGCGACCAGCCCGGACTCGTAAAGGTCAGCCAGAATATGGCGGCAAAGGGCAGGGCTGACCAGATGAGCCAGGGGCGGAAACGGCCCCACCGGGTCTTGGTACGGTCGGCAATAAAGCCCATCGCCGGATCGGTAAATGCATCAAAAAAGCGTCCGATGAAGAATAACCATCCGGCCGCGACATTACTGAGCCCCAG
>JBNLGU010000058.1:0-4963 GCA_050306215.1 Pontiella sp. | reverse complement strand
CATCGCCGGATCGGTAAATGCATCAAAAAAGCGTCCGATGAAGAATAACCATCCGGCCGCGACATTACTGAGCCCCAGAATCTTCGTGAAAAACAGAAACTGGTAGGCCATGAGCACCTGGAAAACCAGGTTGGCGGCCCCGTCGCCCAAGCTGTAGCCGACTTTTTCGCGAAACGACAGTTTTTGATGGAAATGCGCCATATTCTTCCTCGGGGGTTCGACTACCTTCCAGGCGCGACCGCGACCGTTTCGTCGCCCTTGACCGGATGAGGCGGAAGGGGCATCTCTTCGCGACCTCCGCCATCGATGGTCCGAATGGTGCCGTCCGCATTGTATTCCAGCTCGCAAACCTTCAGGCTGCGCAGCCACGTCTTCCCGCCGGAGGGTACGCAGTCGTGATGGAACAAATACCACTTGCCCTTGAATTCCGCGATCGAATGATGAGTGGTCCACCCGACAACGGGGGTTAGAATGACGCCTTTGTAGGTGAAAGGCCCATACGGATTGTCTCCCACAGCGTAGCACAAGGTTTGCGCGTCACCGGTGGAGTATGAAAAGTAGTATTTGCCCTGATGGATATGCATCCATGAAGCTTCGAAGAAACGGCGCCTGTGGTCGCCGGCCCTGAGCATGTCGCCGTGTTCATCGAGAATGACGGCCGCACGCGGCTCTTCGGCGAATTCAAGCATGTCGTCGCCCAGCCTTGCCACGCGCGGGGTCAAAGCCGGTTCGCCATCGTCGGGTTCGTGCCCGCCGTCGATGGTCTTGTTGTTTCGATAGTTCTGCAGCTGGCCGCCCCACAGGCCACCAAAGTACATGTAATGTGATCCATCCACATCGCGAAACACACATGGATCCATCGAGTAGCTGCCTTTCATCGGCGTATCCCGGGGGAGGAACGGCCCCTCGGGCTTATCGCTGACGGCCACGCCGATCCGGAAAACCCCTTCCGGATCCTTTGCCGGAAAATACAGGTAGTATACGCCGTCCTTGAAGGCGCAGTCGCAATCCCACATTTGCCGCTCCGCCCATGGAACATCCTTCACATCCAAGACGACGCCGTGGTCCGTGACCTTGCCATCAATATCATCCATCGAAAAAACGTGGTAGTCGCGCATGTCGAAGTGATCCCCGCTGTCGTTTTCAGGAATCCCCGCATCGACGTCATGCGACGGATAGATGTACAGCCTTCCGTTGAACACGTGCGCGGACGGATCGGCCGCATACATGTGCGGTACGAGATATCTATTTTTTTTCACCATGCATCACCCATTAAGTCGTTTCCTTCAACCTGCAGCACCATATTCAGGGGCTCGCAACGCACCGCGCAGGAAAACTACCATTGGCATCCTCCCTGATTAAATGCACAATACCGTCCGACCCCCAAGCCCATAGACTCCAAGATCCACACTATGCAATAGGTAAACAGGGTGAACAATCAGTGCTATTGAACCCAATATCCTTCTTTATGAAACTCGGAATCTGTCACCTTTTTCACCATTGACATTACCCTTTTTCACTCCTATAGAGCTTACAAAGGAGATTTTTCCAAAACAATGATCAAGCGTAAACATATCATGCTGTTGCTCGAATGGTACGATTATCGAATCCATCGCGGTGTCGCACAAATCGCCCGGGAAGCGGGCTGGCAGTTGAACTGCCCCAAAGACCCCGTAACGAACGAAGGGTTCCTGAAGGACTGGAAGGGCGACGGTTGCATTGCCCTGTTTCAATGCCGGGAAACCCTGGAGTATTTCAGGACCCGCCGGATCCCGCTGGTTGATCTGGGACTCGGCGACCACAACCTGCCTATCCCCCGCGTGGTCACCGACAACCGGGAAATCGGGAGGCTGGCGGCCGAGCATTTCCGGGATCATGGATATCGCGAGGTTTTCGCGCTCGGACCGGGTAACATCCCCATGTACATGGAACGGCTGGACGCCTTGAAAGAATGCATGGAAGAGGATGGCGGAACAGTCAATGTGCTGCAAACCGCGGAAACCATGCAACCGGAGGTCATCCGTGAAATGCGCGCGATCGCCGAACAACGCAACCAAAACCTCGAAAAGCTATCGATCGGCTTCTTTGCCTATCAGGACAACATGGCGGCCGAGATGATCTCCCTTTGCCTCCAGAACGAACTGCTGGTCCCCGAAAACATCGCCATCCTCGGGGTCGACAACGACGACTTGATCAACGACGGACTGACCGTCGCACTCAGCAGCATTGACAGCGACCAGGAAGGTCTGGGACGCCATGCCGCAGCCCTGTTGCGCGACATGCTCGATCATCCCCAGCGCAAATCAAAGGCAGAGATCATCCGCCACCCCCCCAAGGAAGTCGTGGTCCGACGCAGCACCGACTGTTATGCCGTGCGCAATCCGCTGGTCTCCGAAGCCCTGCATTGGATCCAGCAAAACTTTCACAAAGGCATCCAGGCCACGGATGTAGCCGATGCCATGGGCGTAACCCAGCAGGGGCTCCAAAAAGCATTTTCGGCAAACTACACCCGCTCCCCGGGACAGGAAATCCGCTATCAACGCATCCAGACCGTCGCCCACTTGCTGAGCACCACCAATGCCCGGCTCGCAGACATCGCGAAAAACTGCGGCTTCTACTCCGTCGACACCCTCATCAACAGCTTTCGCTCCGCCTTCGATATGACCCCAGGAAAATACCGCAAGATGAAACGCTCAGAACGCACGCTGACGGATCCGCCCGGGGTGAGGTCAATGTAAACCATACTTACTGAGGGGTTCGGAAACATCTAAACCACGTGAACGAATTGCCTCCCATACCTGATCAAACCGAACGGAGGTTTCCTGGTACTGTCATTCACACTGATTTTGTTCATACAGATGGTTCCGGACCCCGCACGAAGTTAATTTCGAAAACTCCCCGTTATCATTGAGCGTTCGACCAGCGCAATACCGTCACGGAATAGGGAGGGAACACATGGTTGCACCGTCCGCTGAACGCCGGCAACTCATCCACCTTCGGCGCGATCCTGTCCGGATGATCGAAGGAGTTTTCGTCTCCCATCGACGTGGCCAACAGCTCGGTGCAGACGCCTTTCGCGTATTGCCCTGCGAGACCGGACAGATTGATATCCAAACTTTCCGGCTGATCCCCGCGGTTGACTACTTTCAGAATCAGGTCGCCGGAGTCCTTCACCAATCCGGCGCTGGCATACAACATGGGAGCGTCGCCCTTGGTTTTCGGCAGATCTACCGGCAGCACCACATCGGGACGGTTGTTCGCGAACATTTTCTGGACATGGTAGCTCGGGGTGCCGTAGCAGCGCGTGGTATCGAAAACGATGGCGTCGGGTTGCCATTTCTGCCAGTACGGATTGGTGTACAGCGGCGCGTAGGAGGTCATCAGCACCACGTCTGCATTGCGCTCCAGTCCGGTCAGGAAGGCCGCTTCGCCGAGTGCTGCGCCCATGTTGCCGCGGCCGGCCCCCTTCTTGACGGCATACTCGCCCAGATAGAGCTTTGGCTTGGAACGGTCGTAGTCGTCGTACTTCGTGGCCGCGTTGAAGAACCATTCCGCGTCTTCGTAGTAATGTTCGTCCACTATTTCGGCAGGGACATCCGGCTCGGTGTGGATATTGGCAATCGTGACGATATCCGGATACGCGGCCTTGATGCGTTCGTAGAATGCCTTGTAGCGCGGCAGGTAGTCGGCGCGCGTACCGCCGCCCCATGAATAGCCCATGCCGTTCTCGTTGCCGATTTCGACATACTTCAGGTTGAACGGCTCCGGATGCCCGTTCTTCGCGCGCAGCGCGCCCCATTTAGAGGAGACCGGTCCGTTGGCATATTCGATGGCATCGAGCACGTCCTGGATCCACGGTTCCAGCTCGTCCATCGGCACAAAATCCCTTTCCGCCATGCCGACATGGGCGACATACAGCGGCTCCGCACCAAGATCTTCCGCCAGCTGGAGGTATTCATGGTAACCCAGTCCGCCGGTGGAACGGTAGCCCCAGATATTCCAGTTTCCAGGACGTTCCGCGACATCGCCAATGGTCTCCTTCCACCGCCATGCATGGGCCAGTACGGCCCCTTCCGAATACGAACCGCCCGGAAACCGGAACAGTCCCGGCTTCATGTTAACCATCATCTGCGCCAGATCGGGTCGCAGGCCGCTATCCTTCCACGTGTCGACCGGAAACAGCGAAACCATGTCGAACCAGACGGAGCCCCTTTTGTTCATGGAAAGCACCAGCCGCGCGTCCGCGTCGGATTTTTCCGGCACCAGCGTCAGCTCGACTTTCTTCCAATCCCTGCCGACCGGCTTGATCGCCTGCCGGGCCAGCACCTCACCGGTTTGCGTTTCGAGCGACACCCCGATTGGGCCGGAGTACCCCAGTGCCCGCACGTACATGCTGAAGCGGTATTCCTTCCCGGCCTCGACCACGAGGCCGTTGTCCGGCCTCTGCTGGGCTGCCGCGAATTTTTCCACCCACGCTTCCGAGGTTTCCGGTGCTTTTTTGGGCGAGATGATGCCCTTGAAGCCCTGGTTGTAAACGGCCACGCGTTCCCCACCGGTTTTATCGATGCGGATTTTCAGACTCGTCGGATTATTCGCATTAAGCGGCGAGGATTGGTCCAGTTCAAACGTCGCCTTCGTCTTTGAATCCATGAGCGGCGTCCAGGCAATCAGATGTTCGTTGTCCTCGAACGATCGGTTCTGCACCATCTCGGCGTAGAGCCCGCCGTCCCCCGCCCGGTTGATATCCTCGAAGAAGATACCGTAGAACGTCGGGCTGACCGCCGCCCCCGGATCGTCTAGATGAATGGTGAGTTCCGCACCCAACGATGCACTTGCAACACCAGCGCACTGCAGCAAGGCTGCAAGCCGCACAAGATTTTTCCGTTTCAGTTTCATACGATCTCCAAGGGGATGTGTACTACGTGGTCCCATGTTACGTTGCTATGGCTTACAAGGTGATTTT
>JBNLGU010000057.1:0-19086 GCA_050306215.1 Pontiella sp. | reverse complement strand
GCTGCGATGTGCAGTACAGCAGGGTGAGGATCAGGCGCCACAGCGGACTGCCATCGCCCCCAAGCAGCGAGTATAGCAGTGGTATCAGGATCATCAGACCTATGAATCCGGTCAGTAGCACGCCCACCTGTCCGCCGGTCCAGCCGCGCTGCGTGATTTTCCGCAACAGGGTTTCGCGCTTTACCGCGCATTTTCTGCTGTAGATGAAAAGCAGGATGCTGGAGTAGATCGAGCCAAACAGGAAGGTGGCTACAATGCTGTTTACGAGATTCGGATTGATGGCAGTTAGATCCATCGCGACATCTTATGGGGCGGAGGATTTAAATCAATTGCGAAAAGAGGGCTGGATTGCATAAGATGCCCGGATGATTACGCAGGAAAAACAGGACAAGCTGCGAGGACGTATGGACGGGCTCGGCATTCGGGATGAAGACCTTGATGAACATTTCATCCGCGGTTCCGGCAAGGGAGGGCAGAAGATCAACAAGACCTCTTCCTGCGTGCAATTGATCCACCGGCCCAGCGGCATCGAGATCCGTTGCCAACAGACCCGGTCGCAGGCCGACAACCGCTACTGGGCCCGCCGCGAACTCTGCGAGCGGATCGAGGAAAAGGTGCTGGGCGAAAAAAGCGCGAAGCAGCAGGCCATCGAAAAGGTGCGTCGTCAAAAACGCCGCCGCTCCAGGCGCGCCACGGCCCGCATGCTCGACAACAAAAGCAAGCAGGGCGAAAAGAAAAAACTGCGCGGGCGCATTCGCCCTGATGAATAAGGGATTCGTGGCCGGAGTGGTTGCTACTTCATCAGCTCGGCTACGATCACATCGAAATCCGGATCCCGGATGAGTTCGATAATTTTATCGGTCCGCAACAGATCGCGCGACTTCAGGTTCTGCAGGCTGATCTTGATGTTTTCGTTTTGGCCAACGCGGGCCAGCTTGCGGCATAGATCCGTTTTTTTCTCCTTGCCCGAAAAGATGCCCATCTCCTTCATCTCGTCCAGGGTGTCGCGGTCGTTGAAGAGCGCCTGCAGCGAGGCGTTCTGTTCGATGCGTTCGGGGTCGCCGCTCAGTACATCGTTGGCAAATTCGCGGTCGGCCAGAAGCCGTTTGACCGAATCGGCCGCCAAGACGTTTTCCAGGTGGTTTAGCCCCTTGGCCGGATTGCTCACGACGCGGGCAATGGCGGCGGCCTGCGATTCGCGGCCTTTGCGCGCGGTCGCAAAATATACACCTTCATAGGCGGAACGGTGGGCGAATCGCCCGAAACGCGACCGGTCCGCGCCGGGGATGCCGTGGCCTGAAATCCCGGTGGCGGCGAGGTCGCACAGCCAGAAAAGGACGATTAGGGAGAGCATCCCGCCCGCCATTCCGACCACACTGCCGCCCAGCCCAAGGTGCCACGGCATGTGGAATTCATCCTTACCTTCCTTGCCGGCCTTGCGGCGATAGCCGTCGCTGATTTTCCACATCTTCAGCTGGAAGGCGAAGGAGATGAGAACAAATACCAGGCCGGCACTGCACGGGATCATGACAATGCGGGGTCGGGTCAGTACGTATCCCAGCCAAGGGCCCACGTAGCGTCCGGTCAAGTAGGCCGCGCTGCCGGCCAGGATCAGGCTCACGATGCCCAGCGAGGCGACCACGGCGCCTTTATTCCAGCCCCTCCATGCGAAGACGGCCAAAAACACGATGGCAAGAAAATCGATTACATAGTGCATACATCCCCCATGCCGGTTAAACACAAACAAGATACGTGCTGGACCGGCGCGCCAAAAGCATAAAAACCGCTGGTTTGGGTTCCTTTCCGCGTTTTCGTACGACGTAATCCTTTACCTTTAAAAGCGACTGAACCACCATGCCGGTTTGAGGTTTACACAAAAGGATAAGCAGTAGGTCCCCCATGGAATTTCTTTATGCCGCCGAACTGAAAAAGCGTTTCACGTGCTACGGGCATTTCTATGAACTGGCTTTCTTGACGGGCGACCGGGCCAAGTGCCGGAGCGTGCTGGAGATCGTCGACTCGTCGATTCCCCGGGACAACCCTTCCGAACTTTCCGAAAGAAAGCCGGACGCCGTGGTCGTCATGATGAATCCCGGATCGTCGCATCCGAAGGACGTGTATCACATCGACGAGGAAATCGAGTATCCGCGTACGACTGCATCCGCGCGGAAGGAACTGGTGCTGACCCAGCCTGACAATACGCAATACCAGGTGATGCGCGTGGCCGTGCATCAAGGATGGAGGCATATCCGCGTGCTCAACCTCTCCGACCTGCGCGATCCCAAATCCGGCAGCTTTCTGCAAAAGGTCGAAGCCCTCGCCGGCATCATGGGCGGGCACGTGCACAGCATGTTTTGCGAGGAGCGCGCGGAGGAGCTGAGGCGTTCGCTGCAGCGTCGAACCCGCACGCCGATCCTGCTGGGCTGGGGGCAGGATACGGGGCTGATCCCGATGGCCGAGCAGTGCATGGCGCGCCTGGCGGGCGAACCAACCTGTACGGTGGCCTCGGATGTCCACCCGTTGCTCAGCGCACATCCCAGCCCGATGTTGCAATCGAAGAAACTTCAGTGGCTGGAAACCATCATGCGGGAGCTTGAAGCATGAAACTCATCAAACTCAATAACCTCCCCGAGCAGGGGGTGTCGCACAATGCCCGCATTCGCAAACGCGAGTTGATCGCGCATGGTGAGCTCGGACCGATCACTACCTTTTCCCGTGCTGTGTTTCCCCCGGGGGAGAAGGCGGATAGCCATCTGCACAACGATATGGCCGAAGTGTTCTGGGTGGAGTCCGGTTGCGGCGAAATCCGCATCAACGACGTGGCCTATGTCTTTGCACGCGGCACGGCCGTGCTGGTTGAACCGGGAGACGTGCACGAAATCATCAATACGGGCGCCGACGATCTGGTGGTCAACTATTTCGGGGTTCTGGTGTAGCGATGCGCCGGGTGCCGGTTGTTCTGTTGATCCTCGCCATGGGATGCCTGACCGCCTGCGACCGGAGCGACGATGCCGTTCCCGTACCTGGCGACGGGAAGGTTTCGTGTTTGGACCTGCTGGCCGGTGCTTCCAACCTGGCAGACCTTCCGCTGAACACGTTGTTTGGTACTTCGCGCCTTTTTTCCAGTGCGGCTGGAGTCGGTAAAAGAACGATGACCGGATATTCAGTCGAAACCTACGGGGATTTTGACCATGGATCCTACCTGCGGGTCGAAGAGGTTCCGGCCGGGTTTGAAGGGGTGTTGGCCGAAATGGAGGGAGCCGGGGCCGTCACTTGGATGTGGTCGGCGAATCCGGCGGGTGACTTGGTGATTGAAATCGACGGTCGCGAAACCGTGTATCCCTTCGAGTCGTTCCTGAGCGGAAAGTGGTTGGGTGTTCGCTATCCTTTCGCCGCTAAAACCGCAGAAGGCTACAATCTAAGTTTTCCCATCATTCATGCGAAGTCCTGCCGGATATCCATCCGGACAAAGACCAGAGCGGAACTGGCGGATCTATTCTATCAGGTTGCGTGGAATTCCATTGAAACGGATGGCGAGCTTGTGCCGTTCGATCTGGGGCAAGGCCGGCAATACAAAACGGCCTTGCAGCAACAGGCGGATGCCTGGCTTCGACCGCCGGCAAATGACCTTTCGGTGGCCTTTGACGGTGAGCTTCCTGCCTTAGCTTCGTGCAACGCGATTAAGCTGGAAGGGGCCGGCACGATCCAGGAGATCTGCATCGCGGCTCGGTCCAAGGAGGAATTGGCAGGGCTGCAGGTTGAGTTTTACTGGGACGGAGCGGCCACGGCAGCGCTATCGTGTCCCTTGTACCTGTTGTGCGGGAGCACGAAATCGATGGATGATGTCCGATCCATCCCGGTCACCATTGCCGGCACGGCGGCGCACATACGTTGGCCCATGCCCTTTGCGCAGGGCGCGATGGTCCGGCTGGTCAACCAGGGGAATCGCACGGTCCGCCTGCATGTTGCCATCGCGCGCAGCGAAGACTGCTCAACCCGGATGCGCTTCGGAGGGCATGTGTACACCCATCGATCTGTTGATGACGGCGGGCTTGCCGAGTTGGCCGAGACGCCGGGGCCCGGACGGATCGTTGGATGCATTATGGATGTCAGCAACCGCGGGAAGCGCTGGTGGGGCGAGGGCGACCCGATCATCTGGCTGGACGACCTGAGGGCACCTGCGTGGTGGGGCACGGGGACCGAGGACTATTTCGGGTGTGCCTGGTGCTCATCCGATGCGTTCCAGCACCCGCTGCGCGGGCAGAGTTGTTCGAAGTCCGCTGCGGTGGTTTTGCGGCGCTACCACTTGATGGATGCGCTGCCATTCAGCCGCGTCGCGCGCGTACAGTTCGAAGTCGTGGTTGATGAGCCCGCGCTACTGGACTATTCAGCCTTGGTGCTTTGGTATTCGGAAACCATGACGAAGAATTCCGTGATGGAGTTCATGTAGTTTTCTTTCGCCACATAGGCATAGTTGTAGTGTTGCCCGCCGGGAATCCATAGGCAGGCCTTGGGCTCCGTGGCGGCCGCATACACCTTTTCTCCGTGCCAGAAGGGGATCCTGTCGTCGTCCGTTCCGTGGATAACAAGCACGGGGGCGTTTACCTTTCGGATCAACCTGGCGCTGTTGAACTTGTCCCAGGGCAGCAGTTTCCAGTGGGTCTTTACCCGAAAGGCGGATGCGAAGGAAATCTCGGTGATTACGCCGGCCACGGGGCGGTGGGCCGCCAGCCAGACGGCCACGCCGCCGCCGAGGGAACGACCTTGGCTAATGATCCGGTCCGGCGGGATCTTCTTCACGTTGACCAACCAATCGTAGGCGGCCAGGACGTCCTCCTTGGTGTGGAGGGTGCCGGCCTTTCCTTCGCTGGCCCCAAAGCCGCGGTAGTCGTACATCAGCACGGAATAGCCCAAGTCGTGGAACTGTTCCATAAAAGGAACGACATTGCCCAGATCCTCGGCGTTTCCATGGCTGAAGAGGATCGTGTATTGCGCGTCGGGATGTTCCAGATAGACGGCATGGATCCGCTGCCCGCCGCCCGAGACCAGCTTGAACTCATGGGGAAGGTGGTTGTAGCTCGGTGGCTGGGGGGCAAACAGTAGTTTGTCGGAAACCACGAAGGCGTACAGGTTCAATACGGCATAGGCCACCGCGAGAAGGATCAAAACGTGGATAATGGTCTTCGTGGTCATGAGCAAACTTTAGAACCCCTTCCTAACCAGTGCAATGTAAAGATTTAATGCAATGAATTATTGCGGAAAAGGTCGGCAAGGAATATTCTGTTTCACTTAACTGGGGGCAAGTTGCGATGAGTGAGGATAACCGTGTGTTGAAATCCGATCTGGCCGGCATTTGGTATGCTGACGATCCAACGCGATTGGGTCGCGAAGTCGATGTCTATCTGGATGCCGTGGATACCGTGGTCGACGGGAAGGTCATGGCGTTGCTGTTGCCGCACGCGGGATATCGCTATTCGGGAATGGTCGCGGCCAAGGGAGTAAAGCAAGTTGCCGGCTGCACATTCTCGCGGGTTGTCGTAATGGGCCCTAGCCATCGCATGCCGTTGATGGATTCCGTCAGCATTCCGGATGTCGAGGCGGTGGAAACCGTGCTGGGGCGGATCGAGCTGGATTGCGAACTGATCGGACGTCTGAAACGGGATTCCCGGTTCCAATCGCACATCATGGCCCACCTCCATGAGCACAGCGTTCAGATTGAGTTGCCCTTTCTCCAGCGGGCCCTGGGTAAATTCAAGCTGGTGCCAATCGTATGCGGCGAACTGGATGCAAAGAGCGCCCGGGCGATTGCCGGTGTGCTGCTGGATAACATCGATGACGACACGCTCGTTGTCGTCAGTTCCGACTTCACCCACTATGGCCACGGGTTCGACTACGTGCCCTTCAAAGACGACATCCAGTCCAACTTGAAGGACCTCGACATGAATGCCTTCCGGTTGATCGAGGAGAAGGACCTGGACGGCTTCCTGGGCTATGTGCAGCGGACGGGGGCCACCATCTGCGGGCGGAGTCCAATTGCCGTCCTGCTGGCCATGCTACCGCAGAACGCCAACGTGCAACTGCTCAAATACGACACTTCCGGCAACCTGACCGGCGACTGGATGCATTGCGTCAGCTACGTGTCCGCCGTCGTGACCGGTCAATGGGAGACGACCGCACCTGGCCGTCCGCCCGCCGCACAAGGCAATACGCTTTCCTTGGCCGACAAGACCGCGTTGCTCCGGCTTGCGCGACACCAAATCGCGCGGCGGCTAAAGTCCCGGCAGGCGGATCTGGACGTGGAAATCACACCCGCGATGCAAGCCGTCATGGGCGCATTCGTATCTTTGCACAGACATGGGCATTTGCGCGGGTGCATCGGCGAAATCTTTCCGCGCCGCGCGTTGTACGAAGCCGTTGAGGAGCAGGCGGTCAATGCCGCCTTCCACGACATGCGCTTTCCCCGGTTGCGCGAGGAGGAACTGTCCGATATCGACATCGAAATCTCGGCGCTTACCGAACCGTACAAGGTGGACTCCTTCGAGGATATCGAAATCGGGAAGCACGGGGTGGTACTCTACAAGGGATCCCGTTCTGCCGTTTTTCTTCCGCAGGTGGCGGTCGAGCAACAGTGGGGGTTGGTCGAAACCCTCTCCCATCTGGCCATGAAAGCCGGCCTCGGACCAGACGACTGGATGGAAGGGTGTGAATTCCACGTCTTCGAGGCCATCGTCTTTGGTGAGCGGGATCGCTAGGCCGGAATCATCCCGCCAGGCCATGGCGGCTGGGCGGAGTCGCTGTCCTCAGGCAAACTGATTATGAAGATACTATATAAACCGGAAAACGAAACCGACGCGGCCGTGGTCATGGCCATGCTGAAGAAGGCCGGAATCGAGGCGGAGCTGCAGTCGTTCCGCGACACAGCCTACGATGGATTGTTTCAGACGCAACTAGGGTGGGGCGTGATCCGCGTGGATGAAGCCAACTACGAAAAGGCGGCTGAGCTGCTGCGCGATTGGACGAATGCAGTCCCCGACTATGAGGAGGCGGAGCGCAACAGCGCAAACCCGCCCCCCAGCGAAGCCGACCCCGCAACCAACCGAATGAACCGGGTGCCCTTGGCTTGGCTAGTGATCTCGGTGGCGGTAAACCTGTGGCTTGCCTATCTCTGCTTTTCGCCGCGCTGGAAGCAGTTGGCCGACTACGACATCTATGACGCCGATGGGGACAGGAGCGGCCATGTTGAATGGCGGTCCAACCGGGCGTATCCCTACAAGTATTTTTCCTATCTTAAATCGGGAAAACTCGCCGCGGTGTACATCGATAGCCACGACAGCGGCCGTTCCGACAAGATCTTGCACTATGCCGCTCCCGGTACGAAAACCTATCTGGATATAGACGGGGACGGTGTGTGGGAATACATGGAAACGGTGTATGCTGGCGGTGCCGAGGAAAAGTCCTGGGACGACGACCAGAACGGCATCTACGAGCGATCCTCCATCCATATGGCCGATGGAACGGAATACGTGTTGCGGAACAACAACGACAACGGTTTTACCGAAGAGGTCCGCGCGGGCGACGGCGCGCTGCTGGGCATGGATGCGATGAGGGAAATCGCCGGAAAGCTCTAACCTATTCCTTTTCCTGCGCGGCCGACACCCACTCCACGAACTTGGCGTGGAGTCGTGAGGCGTAGGTCATGCGGCCCGGTCCGAGAGCGGAGGTGTGGCCGCCGTTCTCGACCGTCCAAAGCTCTTTCGGTTCCCCGGCCTTTTCGTACAACCGCTTGGCATGCTTGTACGGAGCCACGCGATCGGCTGTGCCGTGAATGATGAGCAACGGAATGGGCGCAATGTTTCCCACGGTTTTATCCGGACTCAGCGTGTTTCCGATGAGTAGGTAGGCCAGCGGTTTGAGCAGGAAGGTGTGGTCGCACGCAATACGCTTGTACGACGAGAAGGCCGAGTCGGTTGCCACGCCAACGATTCCGTCAAAGTCGTTGTTTCCCATCACAGCCAGGGCGGTGGCGCCGCCGATGCTCTGGCCGAAAACGATGAGCCGGCTTTGGTCGATGTCCGTTCGCGTTTTGACGTATTCCACAGCGGCGATGGAATCCGCGTAGACTCCTTTGCGATCGGGTTTTCCGGCCGATTTTCCGTAGCCGCGGTAGTCGAACGTGAACAGGTTGAATCCGTTGGCCGGCAGCCAGTCCACAAAGGAATAGTGAGCGGTCATGTTCTGGGCGTTGCCATGGAAGTGGATCACGGTGCCGAGCGCCTTGCCCTTGGCAGGAATGAACCATCCGTTCAGTGCGGTGCCGTCGGCGCTGGGGAACGTCACCTCTTCGAAGGCGTAGCCATTGTTGGCCGGGGTGGTGTAGACGCGGTGGTCCGGATGGTAAAAGACCGAGTCGAGCCCGGCCTGGCAGGAAATGGCCGCGCCGGCCATGAGAAGAAGGCATGCAATGTTTTTAGTCATGGAACGAGCTTAGACAATCTTAGCTTTTCCTGCAAGCAGGTTGAAATCGAGTGGGTGAATGCGCATAGTATGAGTGATTCACGGGAGAAGATTCTATGCTCAAGCGATGGTTGGTTCTGGTGGTGGTCGTGCTCGTACAACCGGTGTGGGCGCAAATGCCGCACGAGGTTCTTCTGCTGTTCAACCGGCAATCGCAAGCCTCGATGAAGGTTGCCAATACCTATGCGGCCGCCCGGCAGATTCCGGACTGCAACCTGGTGGGCCTGGATATTCCGCAGGGCGTGTACGGCGGAACCGCCACCCTCACACCCGAACAGTTTACCCGCCTGATCTGGGAGCCCGCCAACGCCGCCATCCACGAGCGTGGATTGGAAAACCAGATTCTGGCCTGGGTCTATTCCGTCGATTTCCCGATCCGGGTCAAGACCGATGCGCGCGATCGCAGGCAGATGTCGGTGTTGGGGCTGACGTTCATGCGCAACCAGATGCCGGGGCTGTCCCTCGTGGAGGAGGGGAAATATTTCTCCAAGCTGTTTGCTGGCCCCAACGACCGCTTGCAGAAAAACATGCCGTCCATGTCGCTCCGCACCTACAAGGAGGGCTTGGGCGATGCCATAAAGCTTCCGGAAGGCCTGGAGCACCTACGCGGCGGGCTCGGGGAAAGCATGCCACTACCCTGCATGATGCTTGGATACATCGGCGAAAACGGCAACGGCGTGGAGACGGTGCTGGAGACGATCAAGCGTGGAGTCCGCTCGGATTACCGGGGGCGGCGTGACGGGATCTACTTTGTGATGAGCGACGATGTCCGCTCCACCTGCCGGGAATGGCAGTACTATCCGGCCGTCAATGAAATGAAACAGCGGGGCGTCGAAGCCACCGTGACGACCAACTTTCCGGCCGGAAAGACCAACGTGATGGGCATCCTGATGGGCTCGGAAAAGGTCGATCCCTCGCAGGTCGGCTCCTTTGCCCCCGGTGCCATGGCCGAACACCTGACCAGTTGGAGCGCCGAATTCCAACGGCCGCAAACCAAGATGACCGAGTGGCTCAAGGCGGGGGCCACGGGCTCGGCGGGCGCGGTGGTCGAGCCCTACTCCAACCCAAACAAGTTTCCGGGCGCACGCTTCTTTGTGCACTATGTGGCCGGATGTACGATGCTGGAAAGTTTCTATCAATCGATCGCCTGTCCGCTGCAGACGCTGCTGCTGGGCGATCCGCTGGCGCGGCCCTATGCCCCGCCCATCTCGGTCCGCTTGCTGGGCGCGGACACCATGAAGAGCGATTTCACCTATGTTGCCTCCGCCAAATCGCTCTTGACCGATGCCGAGTACCGCTATGCATTCGTGCTGGACGGTAAGGTGATTCAGCCGGTATCGGACCAGTCCTCCGTCTTTGTTCGGGTCAACAACCTGTCGGATGGCTACCACGAGCTGCGCGCGCTGGCCTGCGTGGGTTCGGCTCCCGACTTCTACGGCACCGTCGATCGCCCGATCATGGTCAACAGATCCGGGCGGTCGGTTGAAATCCTGGCCCGCCAGATTGAAAAAACCGGTCCGCGCACGCACACCCTCAAGGTCAAGGTGGGAGGGGTTCAGGTCCCGCAAAAGCTGCGGCTGGTGTGCGGCGAGCGGGTACTGGATCAAGCGGGGTATGCCGAGGATGCCGTGTTGACCCTCGATGAGGAAAAGGTCGGGGAAGGGCCGGCCCGGATCCAGGCTGTCGCGGTCTATGCCGACGGTATGCAGGTGGCCAGTCCGCCGTTGAACATCACCATTGTCTACACCCCTTGACCGGGCCTCGCGTCCGGCGCGCAACTTCCTCAAATCCGAACTTTCAATGACGGAGACGGGCATGTAGGTTTTGCCCGCATTTTCAGGAAGGTACACGTATGCGCATCGTTGAAACAAACAGCCCTGAAGAAACATGGGCATTGGCCGCCGAGCTGGCCGATGAGCTCGATGCCGGAACCGTGATCGCCCTGCACGGGGATCTGGGGGCCGGAAAGACCTGCTTTATCCAGGGCTTTGCGGCGGCGCTGGGGATCGATGAACCCATCACCAGCCCCACCTACACCCTCATCGGCGAATACGAGGGGCGTCTTCCCCTGCACCACATCGACCTCTACCGTCTCTCGGGCCCGACCGAAGCCCTGGGGCTGGGGCTGGAGGAATATTTCGACGCTAACGGCATCACTGCCATCGAGTGGGCCGAGCGGGCTGAGGGGCTCCTTCCGCCGGACCTGCTGCATATCCGGATCGAGGCCGACGAGCATACCGGAACCCGTACGTTCCGTATCTACAGGGGGAGCGAGGCATGACCGTTTTTTCCATCGAACTGAGTTCGCGTTTCGGCAGCATCGCATTGATCGAAAACGGAGCCGTTGTGGCCGAAAGGAGCTGGGAGGAAAACTTCAAGAACCGCCAGCAATTGTTTGACGCGATTGAGGACATGGCGATCGACTGGACGCAGGTCGACCGGTTTGCCGTGGGGCGCGGCCCGGGGGCGTTCTCGGGTATGCGCATTGCCTTTTCCGTGGTCAACTCGCTGGCAGCTCTCGCAGGCCAGACGGTGTATGCGCTGAACAGCGGGGCGGCGCTGGCTTTGCGCTTCGGCGCGGAGTGCACGGTCGTTGTGGGCGATGCGCGCCGCAACCAGGTGTGGGCCGGGGTGTTTCGCGGTACGGCTTTGGAGAAGGAGTTCGCTTTGTTGCAACCCGACGAGCTGGTGGATTTTGTTCCCGAAGGCGCCCTCGTGGTGAGTCCCGACCACGACCGGTTAACCTCGGTGCTAGCCGGTTGCCGTCTGCTCGATCCGGCGGAGCCGGTGTATCCCACGGCTGGCGAGTTGGGACGTTTGGTTGCCGAGCGGATGGAGCAGGGGATCACCTCGGAACCCTTTGAGCCGCTATACATGCACCCGCCGGTCTTCGTGGCGCCCCGCTTTGCCTAGACTAAAGGCGGGGGCTACGCTACTGGAAGGGCGTGGGCGCTCGGAGGTAGTTCGTTGAAATAAGATTCGATGCGCTGCTTGTGGTCCTTATCCTGCCGGTTGAGCTGCTGGAACACCTCTTCAAGAGTCGATTCCGGCGTTTTCCCCATGAAGATGTCGTAGTGTTTCTCTCCGGATTCGTTCTCCAGCCGGATTGCCAGCAGGAAGGCTTCGTTGCGCTGGGGGGGATGGGCTTTGCACCGGTCCACCAGCGATTCCAGCTCTTGGATGGTGGTGCGCAGACCTTCGAGGGAGGTGGACAGCAGGTTGGTCGGTAGCATACCTCGCTTGCTGAACGAATCGAGTGCCACGCGGAGCAGGGTGGCATGACTCCTTTCCTCCAGGTGCAATTGCGACCAAAACTCGCGGTCCTCCGGGTAGAGCTCGGCAAAAAGCTCGTACAGTGCACCGACGCCCAGTTCGATTTCGATGCTCAATTCCAGCAGACTGATTATGTCGCGCTTATTCATATTATGCTGAGAAGGTTGCAAACCACCATTTAACTGTCTAGCACTCTTTTAAGTCATCAAATGGATATAATATATACGGGCATGTCCGTATTTGACGGGCTTGCAGTTGCTTATGCATTCGTGTAATACATGAGTAAAGGAATCGGGTATATGACATCCAGCAGTGAGGATATATTGTACGACGACTTGCCCACCCAGCCCGACCGTGGGATGGGCACGGTGTTGGTTGCCGGAGCCACGGGCTACATCGGCGGGCGTTTGGTTCCTGAATTGCTCAACCGCGGATACCGGGTCCGGGTTATGGTACGGGCGGAATCGCCCGAACACGAGGAACGCTGGCCGCAGGCCCAGATGGTGGCGGCCGATGCACTCGACCGCGAGGCCTTGAACAAGGCGCTGGAGGGCATCGATACCGCGTACTACCTGATCCATTCCATGCTGATCGGATTGCACCGCTTTGAGAATGTCGATATCCAGGCCGCCCGCAACTTCCGAACCGTCGCCGAAAAGCAAGGCGTCAAGCGCATCATCTATCTCGGGGGACTGGGCGACACGCAGACCACCCTGTCGCCGCATCTGGCCAGCCGGGCGCAGGTGGCCGAGGAGTTCCGCAAGGGTAGCGTCCCGACCACCATCCTGCGCGCGGCCATCATTCTGGGGTCGGGCAGCGCCTCCTACGAAATGATCAACCACCTCGTACGGCGCATCCCGTTGTTCCTCGTGCCGAAATGGGCCAAGACCAAATGCCAGCCCATCGGCCTGCGCGACGTCATCAAGTCGCTGGTCGGCGTGCTGGAGTGCGCCGAATCGGCCAACCACACCTACGATATCGGCGGATCGGATGTCATGACCTACGCGGAGATCCTCAAGACGCATGCCGAGATACTGGGCAAGCGGCGCGCCTTCATTCCCTCGCCGATTTCCGGCATACGGTTCTACTCCTACATCACCAGCCTGCTGACCCCGGTACCCGCCGCCATCACGTGGTGCCTGATGGAAAGCGTGACTCACGATGTCGTCTGTCAGGAAAACGGTATTCTCGAGCTCCTGCCGTTCCGACGCATCTCCTGCAAGGAGGCGCTGGTGCTGGCCTTGTCGCGCGAGGAACAGGACGCGGTGCACACACGCTGGTCCGACAGCTATCCACCGGACTACGAGCTCGCGATCAAGCTTCGCGAAATCAAGGGGGCGCCCACCTACACCAGCTCCTACTCGCTCGTCACCAGCAAGACGTCCGAGGCGCTGTTCAAGTCCATCATGCACATCGGCGGCAAGCAGGGCTGGTTCTACAGTACCTTCCTCTGGCGCATTCGTGGCGGAATGGATCGGTTGCTGCGCGGCGTGGGAACCACGCGCGGCCGGCGCAGCGCCACCACCCTGCGCGTCAACGATGTGGTCGATTTCTGGCGGGTGGAAGAGATACACAACAACCGGCAACTGCTGCTCCGCGCCGAAATGAAGGTGCCCGGCTATGCTTGGCTCGAGTTTAGGGTCGATTCCATCACCGGCGACAAGAACCGGCTCTCCGTAACCGCCTACTACGAAACCAAGGGATTATGGGGCCACACCTACTGGTACATCTTCCTGCCGTTCCATCACTTTATCTTCAACGACCTCATCCGCCAAATCGAACGCCGGAGCAAGTAACCGCCGCGCACGGAAAACGCGGGTATATGTCCAACATAAATCCCCGACATCGCCCGGTTTGATGAGTATCTCCAGTGAGTCGGTTCGTCATGCGGCGGGGGGCAAGATTGGACCAGGCATAAAAAAACGCCCTGTGGTTAAACAGGGCGTTTTGCGCAGTGCGAAGGCTAGGGCTTACATCTCTTCGATGGTTGCGCTGTCGCGCAGGCCGGCGAGATATTCGGAAACCGCTTTCTGCTTCTGCTGGTTGGTCAGGTATTGGATCAGCTGATCCTTGACCTCTTCGAAGTCGACCGTGGTTTCTTCCTGGCGTTCGGCAACCTTGACGATGTGGTAGCCAAACTGCGTTTCAATGATGGGGCCCACTGCGCCGATTTCCTGCGAGAAGGCGGCATCTTCGAATTCTGGAACCATCTGGCCCTTGCCGAAGGTGCCGAGGTCGCCACCGCGGGCGCTGCTCGGGCAGTCGGAGCTTTCATGGGCGGCGTCTTCGAAGGTTACGGTGCCGGCGATGACGTTTTCGCGGATCTGTTCGAGCTTGGCTTTCTTTTCGGCCTTGGTTTCGTCGGTGTCGCTATCCTCGAACTGGATGAGGATGTGGCTGGCGGTCACGCTTTCGGGCTTCACGAACTGGTCGGGATTGGCATCGTAGAATTCCTTGGCCTCGGCTTCGGGAACGTCCTCGAGGTTGGCGGTCTGCTGGGCGATCAGCTCCTGGGCGGCGAGGTCTTCCTTGATGTTCGTACGCAGCTCTTCGAGGGTCTGTCCGCGCTCTTCGAGGGCGCCTTCGAGGGTCTGGCCTTCGGGAATGCTTTCCTTGATGGATGCGATGGTTTCTTCGACCTTGGCATCGTCGACCACGATGTTGGCGGCGGTGATGGCGGCCGTGATCAGCTTCTGCGTAATGAGATCTTCCTTGATCTTGTTGTAGATCTGGCCCTGCATCTGTTGGAGCTGTTCGGGGGCCACGCGGCCGGCGAACTGGCGCATGGCCATATCCATCATTTCCATGATTTCGCCGCGGGTGATGTCTTCGCCGTTGACGCGAACGACAACGGTCTCGGGATCGGTGGTCAGCGGGTTGGGCTTGACGGGAGCAGTGAACAAATCCTCGGTCTGGCTCAGGTCCACGGGCTCGGCCATCGGTGCGGCCGCATCGTTTTCCTTGCAGCCGGAGATTACGAGCGCAGCTGCGACAGGAAGAACCAGCATGATTCTCTTGTTTACGAAATTGTCGAACATCGTTCTTGATCCTTTCTTCATGATTGAACTAATACACCGCACCCACTGAATGCGAATGAAGGCGACATACTGTTCCTTGTGGAAGCAAATGTCAACGCAATCAGACGGTTTTGGAGGTAAGGCGTTCAATGTTAAGCGATGAAATTCTCAGCCGGTTTTCCTGCACCGGATGCGGCGAATGCTGCCGGTGGAGCGGGTCGGTCCTGCTGCGCGATGAAGATGTGGCGCGGCTGGCCCTGCACATGGGGTTGAGCGAGCAGGAATTCATCGATCGCCATACCCGGCTGGCTCCCAATCGCATTCAACTGGCGTTGCTGGACCAGGCCGATGGAAGCTGTGCTTTTCTGGAGGGGGATCGTTGCGCGGTCTATGAGGCGCGGCCGGAGCAGTGCCGCAATTTCCCGTATGCCTGGAGCGTGCCGGAGGGGTGCCCCGAGTTGGACCGTTTGTTCGCCGAACAAAAAAACGTTGAATAAGCGCGGCCAAGTGCCTAACCTTTAAAAGCTTTAACCGCGAATCAGGAGAGAGACATGAGTGTAATGGACGTGAACGAAATACTGGGGATTCTGCCGCATCGCTATCCCTTCATGCTGGTGGACCGCATTGTCGAGATGAATGTGGAAGAGCAGCGCATTGTGGGCTACAAGAACCTGACGTTCAACGAGCCGTTTTTCCAGGGCCATTTTCCGAGCGAGCCGATTATGCCGGGCGTTATGCAGCTCGAAGCCATGGCGCAGATTTCCGGGATCCTGCTCAACAAAGTCAACGCCAAGGAAGGCCAGATTGCCTATTTCATGTCGATCGACAAAGCCAAGTTCCGCCGCAAGGTGGTGCCCGGTGATACCCTGCGCATGGAAATCCAGGTTACCCGCATGCGTTCGCGCATGGCCACAGTGGAGGCCAAGTCCTACGTGGGTGACGATCTTGCCAGCCAGGCCGAGCTGATGTTTGGTTACGGAGCGAGCTAAGATGGCCAATATACACCCGACAGCCATTGTGGCCGATGGGGCGCAGATAGCCGACGATGCCATCATCGGACCTTATTGCATGATCAGTGCCCAGGCCGTGATCGGAAGCGGCACGGAACTGGTTTCCCATGTTGTGATCGAGGGCAACACCTCGCTCGGCAAGAACAACCGGGTATCCCCGTTCGCTGTATTGGGCGGACGTACCCAGGACCTTAAGTTCAAGGGCGGCGAACCGGGCGTGAAAATCGGCGACAACAACACCATTCGCGAATATGTCACGATCAACGCCGCCACCAACGATGGCGATTTCACCACGGTTGGCAATGACTGCCATATTCTGGCCTACTCGCACATTGCCCACTGCTGCCAGATTGGCAATGGCGTGGTGATTGTCAATGCCTGCCAGATCGCCGGGCATGTGGTGATCGAGGATCTGGCCACGATCGAGGGGTCGGTTGGCATTGTCCAGTTCATGCGTGTGGGTTCGATGGCCTACGTGGGCGCGATGTCCAAGATCAACAAGGATGTCCCGCCCTATATGATCGCCCATGGCGACCCTATTCAGGTCCGCAGCATCAACCGTATCGGCATGGAGCGCCGCGGCGTGTCCGAAGCCGGGCGCAAGTCGATCAAGGACGCCTACCGCATTCTTTACCGGCAGGATGCGCCGGTGTCGCAGGCGTTGGACAAGATCGAGACCGAAGTGGAGCAAACGCCGGAAGTCCGGCACCTCCTCGAGTTTTGCCGGGCGTCCGAAAAGGGCATTGCGCGCTAGTTTAAAGGGCCGGTTTTCCGGCCCTCTTTTATTGCCCTTGTTCGCCTCCTAGCCGAATTTTCACCGAACTTTGAACGCGTTTTATTGGTCGCGTTCTAATCCATCACTCTTGCGGATTAAACCATGAACAAGGAGTGATGTGATGCGGAGTGTGAAAATTGTTCTGTCGGGTATCGTGATGGTTGCGTTCATGGCGGTTGCGGCCGCCGAAGCCAAGGACCTTAGTGCCTTGCAGCAGACGGGAAACGCCTTTTCCGAGATCGCGAAGCAGGCGTTGCCGGCCGTGGTGTTCGTCGATGTCGATTCGACGGTTGAAGTGGCGGTGCCCCGATACCGGCGCAGCAACCCGTTCGAGGAGTTCTTTGGCTACGGTTCGCCATACGGCAATCCCTATGGAGGCGGTACGCGAAAATACCACCAGCAGGGGCAGGGTTCCGGATTCATTATTTCCAAGGATGGCTACATCCTGACCAACAACCATGTCGTGAAGGATGCCGACCGGATTACCGTCACGCTGGCCGATGGCCGCAAGTTCGATGCGCAACTGGTGGGGACCGATCCCAAGACCGAGGTGGCCCTCATCAAAATCGATGACGACAACGATCTCCCCTTTCTGAAACTTGGCGATTCGGATGCGTTGCAGGTGGGCGAGTGGGTACTGGCCGCCGGCAACCCGTTCGGCTTGTCCCAGACCATTACCGCCGGCATTGTCAGCGCAAAGGAGCGCAGTGAAGTCGGCATTACCGAGTATGCCAATTTTATCCAGACCGATGCAGCGATCAATCCCGGAAACTCCGGCGGGCCGCTACTCAATATCCATGGCGAGGTGATCGGCATCAACACCGCGATCTATTCGCAGACCGGCGGCTACATGGGTATCGGCTTTGCCATACCGATCAACCAGGCGATGGCGATCAAGGACCAACTGATTGCGCACGGCTCCGTGCGCCGCAGCGTACTGGGCATCTACATTCAGGATGTGGACGATACCCTGGCGGAGAGCTTTGGACTGGAGGATTCGAACGGCATCCTGATTGCCGAGGTGCTGGAAGGATCCGCGGCCGAGGCCGCTGGGCTGCGCAACGGTGACGTTGTGGTTGAATTCAACGACGAAAAGGTAGGAAAGAGCGGCTCCTTTCGTAGTCGGGTGGCGGCCATCGAGCCCAATACCGAAGTGCAGTTGAAAATTTTCCGCGACGGGAAATACGAAACCCTTTCCGCGGTCACCCAAGCCATGGATAGCGATAACGCGGCCGCTTCCGCTGGCGCGCATGAAGCTCCCGCGCTTATGGGCAAGCTTGGCTTGACCGTTCAGGATATTACGGACGACATGCGCGAAAAGGCGCCGCTTCCCGAGCACGGCGTGTTGGTTGCCGAGGTGGAGCAGGGCGGTGTGGCGTGGCAAGCCGGGCTGCGGAACGGTAACGTTATTCTAAGCGTAAACCGTCAATCGGTGGGGAACGTTGATGAATTCCATCGCGCCCTGAACAAATCCGGAGAGTCGGGCCGAGTATTGCTGCGGGTCTCCGATGGCCGCGGTGCCCGCTTTGTCGTTTTGATCCTGCAGTAGGACGCATGCCCACGATTCCGTATTGGTCGGAAAAAGGGTTGCCTTTGCCTGATGAATCTTCGATATTCGCGCGCTTTCCGACCATTAGGAAACGGGGTGTAGCGCAGTCTGGTAGCGCGGTTGCTTTGGGAGCAATAGGTCGGGGGTTCGAATCCCTCCACCCCGACCACTTTAAAAGGCCCGTCATTGCGACGGGCCTTCTCTTTTCAACAGAGGGATGAGAACCCCCGGGTTCGACGCGAGCTTGCGAAGCGAGGCTTGCATGGAGTGCAAGAGGGCGCAGCCCGACAATCCCTCCACCCCGACCATTTTTTCTTACGGCGAACTCATCGCAAGTTCGCCTTTTTCATTTGTAAGTGCATTTCCCTTAATAAATGAGGATGTATGCGAGTTCCCGACTTTCGTCTAATCCCCAATCTACGGTCTCACCGGTGGATTTGGGGCCTAGATTCTCCGTTTGCTCTCCTTTCTCCTCTGAGTTACACCCCAATAACTCTCATCAGCGGCGCCTAATGAAGAATTGGATCGTTGAGGTTCTTCATTTATCATGTTGCCAGATTGATTGGTAAACTTGGAAAGCACATGCTGGCTGTTGTGCAGAGGACGTGAGTGATACCCGTGTTGAATTCATATTGGATTCCTTGTGCGGTTGTTGGCTGCAGGATGGGAGCGGGAGTTGGTGCTATGATTGGTAATGGAAATTTTCGTTTGTTGGTAGGGGTGGCTTCAATCGCGATGCTTGTCGCCGGTTCGTCGCATGCTGCGGATGAGGGTTCGACGCCGGTGGTGACGGATCAGGTTCAAATCCATGAAACGGTGGAGAATGGCTTTGTCCATCCGGGGATCGGCTTGACCAAGGGCATGCTGGAAGACGCAAGGACTCAACTACTGGCGAAGCGCGATCCCTGGTATTCGGGATTCGTCAAATTTGCAGCGAGTTCCCGGTCC
>JBNLGU010000056.1:0-19569 GCA_050306215.1 Pontiella sp. | reverse complement strand
CGGGCTTCCCTGCATTTGGATGTACGGACATGATTTTTCTCCCTTGGCTTTAATTCAAAAACTGGACGCGCAATCTAGCAGTCGGGAAGTTGGCGCTCAATGTTAAACATGCTGTGGGTGCGGTGCGCCAGAGCCTTGATAGGTTTCGTACGAAACATGAAAAAGCGATGCCTCCTGCCGTTTTGATTACAATTTTTTACAAGTTTAATAGTGGTCGCTGATTGGACGCGTGGTACATGTTTCAGGAGCATTTAACATCAGGAGGTGGGTATGAGTGAATCAATCGAGTTCAAGCCGCCGAAGGTCAAGCTGAACCTTCCGCTGTTGACTTCGCTACCGGTATTGATTGTGGGCCCTCTGGTGGCCATTTTCATCTTTTTTTGGTTCTTCTGGCGGATCGAGCCAGGGCCGGGCCAGATTGCGGTGCTGATCCGCAAGACGGGTGAAAACCTCCCCTCCGGCCAGGTGATTGCCTTGCAGGAAGGGCAGAAAGGGATCCAGCTCGAAGTGTTGCCCGAAGGGCGTTATTTCCGCAACCCCTACACCTGGGGCTGGAAGATCAAGGAAATCACCGATGTACCGGCGGGCAAGCTGGCCGTGCTGACCCGCCTCTATGGCGACGAGCTGCCGCCCGGCAAGATCATTGCCGCCGACACCCAGCGGGGAATCGTGAAAGACATCCTGCGGCCGGGCAAGTACCGCATCAATCCCTACGCCTACCAGGTTTCGGAATTCGATGCCATCAACATACGCCCCGGTTTCGTGGGCGTGGTAACGGCCCTGACGGGCGAGGATGTGCTGAACCATGAACTGCCGGCCGGCCAGCGCAACACCTTCATGGTGGAGGATGGGCTGAAAGGGGTTACCGGCGCGCTGCTGGAGCCGGGGACGCACTACCTCAATCCCTACATGTACAATACGGTGGAAGTCAACCTGCAGAGCCAACGCTTCGAAATGTCCGGCTCGGACGTCATCAGCTTTCTCACGCTCGACGGTTTTACCGTGACCGTCGAAGGCACCATCGAGTTTGCGATCCAACGGGGCGAAGCGGCGCTGCTCACGCATCGCGTCGGCGACATGGAGGACATTATCCAGAAGCTGATCCTTCCCCGGGCCCGCGGCTTCAGCCGTATCGAGGGAAGCAAGCAGCCGGCCGTCAATTTCATCGTCGGCGAGACCCGCCAGGATTTTCAGAACGATTTGGAATCCCATCTGCGTACCAAGGCGAAGGGGTGGGGTATCGACATCAAGTCGGTACTGGTCCGCAAGATTATCGTGCCCGATGAAATCGCCAGCATTAACCGAGACCGCGAGCTGGCGGTGCAGGAAGCCGCGAAGTATCAGCAGCAGATCGTTCAGGCCAAGTCCAAGGCCGAGCTGACCCGGCAGGAAATGCTGGCCATTCAGAACCGCGAGAAAGTCGAATCCGACACGAAGCGCATCCGCGCAGTGATTGATGCCCAACAGGACCAGAGCGTACGGCTGATCGCCGCTCAGAAGGAGCTGGATGTGGCCAGGATCGAATATGAAGCGGCGGAATTCCAGGCCGAGGCCATCCTGCTGAGGGCCGACGGTGAGAAGGATGCCATCACGGCCCGCAACGAGGCCGAGGCTTCGGTGCTTTCGAACGAAGTCGGAGCGCTCGGTTCCGGCTCGGCCTACGCCCGCTATGTGCTCTACGAAAAACTCGGCCCGCAGGTGATATCGCTGCTGACGTCCGATTCCGCCGATGGAGTGGGCGGCATCTTCGGCTCGTTTGCTCCCGCGAAAGGAGGTGCAAGATGACCAGGATTATCAAGCTGGTGATTAGTATTGTTGTTATTCTGGCCGGTCTGGAATTGATGTGGCTGTGGGGCTTCTGCCGCTTTTATGTGGGGCCGAACCAAATGGCGATCATTACCGCCAAGAACGGCGATGCGCTACAATCAGGGCAGATCCTGGCCAAGAAGGGCCAGAAGGGGATATGGGAGGAACCGCTGGGCGAAGGCCGCCACTTCCTCAATCCAATCTTCTACGACCGCGAGATCAAGTCCGTCACCATCATACCGCCGGGCAAGGTCGGGATCGTCACCTCGAAGGTGGGCGAAGAACTGCCTGAGGGGGAGTTTATTGCCGAGCGCGGGCAGAAGGGTATCTGGGGCAGCGTGCTGGGGCCGGGCAAGTACCGCATGAATCCGTACGGCTACAACATTGAGGTCGTCGATGCCATCAGCATCCCGATCGGATACGCCGGCGTGATTACCTCGCTGTCCGGCGAGCAGGCGCCCAATGGCGAGTTTGCCGAGATCCACCAGAAAGGTGTGCGTCGCGATGTGCTGCAACCGGGGCTCTATTACGTGAACCCGAAGGAATACAAGGTCGATGTCCTCGAAATCGGCATCAACCAGGTTTCCCTGCTGGGCCAGAGCGGCAGCAAGGTGGTGACCAAGGCCCGGCAGCTCGGCAAGAACGAAGCGCTGAACGTACTGCAGGCCAACCTGCTGGAGCAGCAGGAAGCCAAACGCGTCGACTACTACAAGAAGAAACAGGAGACCTCGTCGTGGGGGCGCGATGTGCAGCAACGGGTGCAGGGACGCGGCTCGCAGCAGATGCAACCCGCGATCCAGTTCAACCAGGGCGAAATGACCCTGCAGGAGCTGGTCAGCTTCCCGTCGCGCGACGGCTTCACCATCAGCCTCGACATGACGGTCGAGTTTGAATTCGATCCGTCCGACATTGCGGATATCTTCCGTCGCTATGGCGACCTGCCGGCGGTGATCGACAAGATCATCATGCCGCAGATCACCTCCATTTCGCGGAACAAGGGCTCCGAATACCGTGCGAAGGATTTCATCGTTGGCGAAGGCCGCGAAAAGTTCCAGAATGACCTGACCGACGCATTGGAGCAGACGTTGGGAAGCAAGCAGATCAAGGTTTACAACGCCCTGATCCGCCATGTGGAAGTGCCGGACGACATCCGGGCGCCGATCCAGCAGGCCAGTGTTGCGGTCGAGCAGGACCTCACCAACAAGGAGCGGCAGAATACGGCCCGCAAGGAGGCCGAGCTCAATACCGAATTGTCGCTCATCCAGCAGTATGGGGAGAAGGTCCAGCAGGAAACCGAGAAGATCAAGGCCGAGATCAAGGCCGACCTTGAGAAGCAGGTGGCCGAAATACGCGCCCAGACGCTGAAGAAGGTGGCCGAGATCCAGAAGCAGACGGCCGGCATCAATGCCAACAAGGTTCGTGTGCTCGGCCAGGCGCAGGCCTCCGCCCTCGAAAAGGTGGAAGGCGAGAAGGCGAAAGGCCTGCAGTTGAAAACCCGCGCCTTTGGCGATCCGTTGGCCTATGCCCAGTGGCGCTTTGCCGAAACGCTTAACCCGCAGATGCGTTTCAACATTATCCACTCCGGCGAAGGAACCCTTTGGACCGATCTGGAAAACACCGGCTTCGCCGAGCTCGGTGGAGCGAAAAAACTGAGGGAGGGAAACCCATGAAGAAATTCACTCTATTGGCTTTGATGGGGGCGATGGCGTTCTCATTGGGCGGCTGGGCCCGAACCTGGACCAATACCGATGGCAAGACCTTGGAAGCCGAGCTGGTCCGGGTAAAGGGCGATACGGTTTATCTTAAAATTGCTAAAAGCGGAAAAATCCATCCGCTGGAAATCAGCATGCTTAGCGCGGACGACCAGGAATACATCAAGCAATACGAAAAGGACGAGGCCGCCCGCCAAAAGGCCGAAAAGCTATCCAAGCGCCGGGCCAAATGGCTGGACGAATACGACGATGCAAAAGCCGAGGCGGAGGAGTACGATCTGCCCATCATGCTGTTGTATACGGCGCCGGCGTGGTGTGGCTACTGCGTCAGGCTGGAAGACAATATCCTAAGCCAGAAGCTTTTCGAGGAATATGCGGACCGCAATCTGGTGCTGTTCTTGGCCGACTTTTCCGAAAATCGCGATGCCGAAAACTGGAAAGAGGATTATCCCCAGCTCATTAAGGATTTCCCGTGCTCCGGCTATCCCTGCGCTTATTTGATGACGGCGGACGGAAAGCAGTTGGGGCAGATATCTGGCTACGATTCAAACTGGTCGATCCAAGACTACATCAATAAACTTGATGGCTTTAGAAAATAAAACAAGCAAGGAGTGAACAATGGCCCAGGCAGCAGCAAGGCATATTTTGGTGGGTACCGAGGCGGAGTGCCTCGACCTGAAACAACAGATTGAAAACGGGGCCGATTTCGGTGATCTGGCCCGCAAGCATTCCAAATGTCCATCGGGTGCGCAAGGCGGCGCCTTGGGATCGTTTGGGCGCGGACAGATGGTTCGCGAATTCGACGAAGTCGTTTTCAGCGCCCCGGTCGGCGAAGTACAGACGGTCAAGACCCAGTTTGGCTACCACCTCGTGGAAGTCACGCACCGTGTGGACTGAAGAATGTAGATGCGGCATCTTGCCGCATTGCGTTGACTTGGCCCCCCTACGTGCGGAACGAAGCTGGAAGCCTCGTCTACTTTTCCGGCGGTACCAGCCCGAACTTGGCATAGGCGCGGCTGGTGGCGATGCGGCCTTGTGCAGTGCGCTGGAGATAGCCCTCCTGAATCAGGTAGGGCTCGTAGACCTCTTCGATCGTGTCGGCTTCCTCGCCAACGGAAACGGAGAGCGAGTTGATGCCGACGGGGCCGCCGCCAAACTTTTCAATAATGCAGGATAGGATGCGCTTGTCCATCTCCTCCAAGCCATCGCCGTCGATGTCCAGTAGGCCAAGGGCCTGGTCGGCCAAATGCTTGGTGATCCGGTTGTCGGCCATGACCTGGGCATAGTCGCGCGCACGACGCAGCAGGTTGTTGGCGATACGCGGTGTGCCGCGCGAGCGCGAGGCGATTTCCATCGCGCCGTCTTCATCGATCTCCACCTTCAGGATGGAGGCCGAACGATTCACGATTTTGGAAAGCGTTGGGGCGTCGTAGTAGTCGAGGCGGTTGACGAGTCCGAAACGCGAGCGCATCGGGGCCGAAAGCATCCCGCTGCGGGTTGTGGCGCCAATCAGCGTAAAGGGCTGGATGTTGAGCCTCACCGACCGCGCGTTGGGCCCTTGGTCGATCACGATATCGATCACAAAATCCTCCATTGCCGAATAGAGGTATTCCTCGACGGAGCGCTGCATGCGGTGGATTTCGTCGATGAACAAAACGTCGCCGCGCTCCAGGCCGGTCAGTAGGCCGGCGAGGTCGGCCGGCTTATCGATCACCGGGCCGGAGGTGCACTTGATGTTCACATCCATGGCGTCGGCCAGGATGTAGGAAAGGGTGGTCTTGCCCAGTCCGGGCGGGCCGGACAGCAGGACGTGGTCGAGGACGTCGTCGCGTTGCTTGGCCGCCTTGACAAACAGCTCCAAGCGCTCGCGGATCTTGTCCTGCCCCGTAAAATCGGCGAAGCGCGATGGCCGCAACTTTTGCTCGAATTCCTTGTCCGGTGTGATGATTTCGTTGTTCATAGGTATGGATATGTAGCCACAGATAAACACCGATTGTCACGGAATATAACCACGAAGACTCGAAGTTCTCCAAGTTTTCAACGGAGCGGGCTTGGGTGTTCTTTGTGGCCTTCGTGACTTGGTGTTTACTTCGTCAAAGCCATTCGAATGAGGTCTTCGACCGTGGTTTTTGCGGTGAGCTTGCCGGCGATGGCCTTGATCATTTTGGCGGCATCGTCGGGTTTGTGCCCGAGGGAGGCCAGGGCGAGGGCGGCATCCCGCAGGCGGTGGTCACCGGGGGCGGAATCCTCTGGGGCAAAGGCATCGAGCTGTTCGCCGGTGCTGAACTTGTCGCGCAGCTCGACCACGATGCGCTCGGCGGTTTTCTTGCCGATGCCGGAGATCGAGGAGATGCGCTTGATGTCGCCGTTGATCAGGGCCGATTTCAGTTCCCGGACGGGCAGGCCGCTAAGGACGCTGATCGCCAGTTTGGGGCCGACGCCGCTGATGGTCAGCAGACGGGTAAACATTTCGCGTTCATCTTCGGTGCAGAAGCCGAACAGGCGCTGGTCGGCGTCGGTTATGTGGTGGTAGGTCAGGATCCGGCAGGCATCGCCTTCCAATGGGAGTTGGTCATAGCTGCTAAGCGGGATGAGGACCTCGTAGCCGACGCCGCCGACATTCATCACAACGCGTGCGAGCTGCTTTTCGTCCAGTTTGCCTTCAAGAAATGTAATCATGGCCGCAGAGAATGCCCGAAGCGGGAGCGGAATTACAGCCCTTTTTCCGGTCGGCCGTGTGCCCATCATTTGAACAGACAGGGATTGCTTTTTAGGCGAAAAGCTATATGTTCGCGCGACTTTTTGTTCCCGCTAGGCGGGAATCGTTATTTAGGAATGAGTTAATGGTTCACTGTAAAAGACCGGGAAGCACTGTTTCTAATAACACATAACCATTAACGAATAACCGGAGCCCAGGCTCCGCTGGAGGCTCCATGGCCCAGGAAATCAGAAATATTGCAATCATCGCTCACGTTGACCACGGCAAGACTACGCTGGTGGACGAAATTATCAAGCAATCGAAGCTTTTCCGCGAAAACGAGGAGATGCAGGAGTGCCTGCTCGACAGCAACGACCTCGAACGCGAGCGGGGGATTACGATTCTCTCCAAGAACATTAGCGTGGAATACAAGGGCGTGAAGGTCAACGTGATCGATACCCCCGGCCATAGCGATTTTGGCGGACAGGTGGAGCGCGTGCTGAACCTCGCCGACGGCGTGTTGTTGCTGGTCGATGCGGCCGAAGGGCCCATGCCGCAAACCCGTTTCGTGCTCGACAAGGCGCTGGAGTTGAATTTGAAGCCGGTGGTGCTCATCAACAAGATCGACAAGCCCGATGCCCGCCCCGACTATGTGCACGACAAGGTCTTTGACCTCTTCGTGGAATTGGACGCCAACGACGACCAGCTCGACTTCCCGATGCTCTACTGCAGCGGCAAGGATGGCTGGGCCGACACCGTTCTCGATGGGCCGCGCGATTCCATGCTTCCGCTGATGGATGCCATCCTCGAACACATTCCCGCGCCGAAACTGCGCGAAGGTCCGGTTCAGATGCAGGTGACCTCGATCGACTACAACGACTATGTCGGCCGTATCGGTGTCGGCCGCGTCTATCGGGGAACACTCAACACCTCGCAGCCGTTGATGCGCATCCATCGCGACGGCAAGCAGGTGCAAACGCGCATCAAGCAGCTCTTCACCTTCCAGGGTCTCACGCGTGCCGAGGTCGAGGAGGTTCCCTGCGGCGATCTTTGCGCCATCGTCGGTATTCCCGACATTGATATCGGCGACACCATTGCCGCCTTCGATCAGCCCGAAGCCCTGCCGCCGATCCATATCGACGAACCGACGCTTTCCATGACCTTCAGCGTCAACGACTCGCCCTTTTATGGGAAGGATGGCCAGTTTGTGACCAGCCGTCACCTGCGCGAACGGCTCCTGAAAGAGACCGAGCGCGATGTCGCCCTGCGCGTTGAGGAGACGGGCGGAGATGCTTTCCGGGTAAGCGGTCGCGGCGTTCTTCACCTTTCCATCCTGATCGAAAACATGCGCCGCGAAGGATTCGAAATGTCTGTCGCCCAGCCGCAGGTGATCCTGAAGGAGCGCCATGGCAAGAAGGAGGAACCGATCGAAATCCTGCACGTGGATGTGCCGGATGAACATGCGGGCAAGATTATCGAGATGGTCGGTACGCGGAAGGGCGAGATGGTGGATATGGACCAGCATGGCGTTCGCAAGATGCTCCGGTTCGAAATTCCGACCCGCGGCCTGATCGGTCTGCGTTCCAAAATGCTGACGGCTTCCGCCGGCGAAGCGATTGTGACGCACCGTTTCCTCCATTACGAGCCCTACAAGGGGGCGATCCAGCAGCGCCTTAATGGCGTATTGATTTCGCAAGGCAAAGGAGCAGCCGTTGCATTTGCGATCGACGGCCTCCAGCAGCGCGGCATCTTTTTCGTCAACCCCGGCGAAGAGTGCTACGAAGGAATGATCGTGGCCGAGCACTGCCTCGACAAGGACCTGGTTGTGAACATGCAGAAAGCCAAACAGCTCACCAACGTTCGCGCTTCCGGGACCGACCGTGCCATGAAGATTGCGCCGGCGCAGCGCAAGAGCCTGGAAGAGGCCTTGGAATACATTGCCGCCGACGAGCTGGTCGAGATCACGCCGAACCACATCCGCATGCGCAAAAAGCTGCTGACGGAAAACGACCGGAAGAAAGCCAGCCGCCAAAAGAGCGACGACTAGGCGATGTTAGGCTTTTATAAAGCCTTGCTTTGTCGTTGATTTTTGAAAACCACGCGATATTGTCGCGTACGAGTCACTCAAAAGGATTTCATGGATCGTCGCGGGCGTCACGGGATGCCCTGCAAGCCGAATGAGTCGGGACTGGCATGGAGTCGGTGGGTGGCATAGAGAGATAGTAGAATGGAAAAGAGACTGTATGTAGGCAATCTGTCCTACAGTACCACCGAAGATTCGCTTGAAGCGCTGTTCTCGCAAGCCGGAACCGTTGTCAAGTGCGAGCTGATGCTCGATAAGTTCACCAGCCGCTCCCGCGGATTTGCCTTTGTTGAAATGGGCACCCACGAGGAAGCACAAAAGGCCGTTGAGATGTTCAATGACCAGGATCTGGACGGACGCAACCTGCGCGTTAATATTGCACGTCCCCGTGAAGAACGTCCCCCGCGTCGCGAAGGCGGCGGTGGCTACGGCGGCGGTGGCGGTGGCTACGGCGGTGGTGGCGGTGGCTACGGCGGCGGTGGCGGTGGCTATGGCGGCGGCGGTGGCCGTGGCGGCCGTGGTGGCGGCGGTGGCCGTGACCGGGGTGGCCGTGATCGCTACTAAGCGTTAACACCTGCTTTACTGAAGCCCGTTCTTGATGAGCGGGCTTTTTTTATGTCTGCTAGGGGGGGGCTTATTGCAACCATCGCGACACATGAATAGATACAACCATATCATCTGGGATTGGAACGGAACCTTGTGGGACGACACCTGGCTGTGCGTCGAGATCAACAACCATATGCTCCACCGCCGTGGTCTGCCGCCCATCACCATCGAAACCTACCGCGACAAGCTCTGCTTTCCGGTCGACCAATATTACTGCCAGCTCGGCTTCGATTATGAAACCGATCCCTACAAAATCCTGGCCGAGGAGTTCATCGCGGAATACGAACGCCGCCGTTTCGAATGCGCCCTTCAGGACGGTGCGCGCGAACTGATCCAAACCTTGCATTCGCGGAACATTCTCCAAGCCGTTCTTTCCGCCTACCAGCACGACACGCTTTTGCAGGCTGTCGATTACTTTGAGTTGATACCCTTCTTCAGCGACATCATTGGCCTCGACGATATCTATGCCGCCGGCAAGGTCGAGAACGGGAAAAAATACATCGCCGGCCTCGACATCGCTCCAAGCGAAGTCCTGTTCATCGGCGATACCCTCCACGACTACGAAGTCGCCGAAGCCATGGGGATCAACTGCGTGCTCGTCGCGAACGGCCACAACAACCGCTCCCGTCTTGAAGTCTGCGGGGTTCCCGTCTTTGATTCGCTCGGTGGCGTGCAAAACTATCTGTGTTTACCGGAGCTTCCCTGATGCCCAGCCCCCGCTATCTGACTAAATCCCGCTTCCTGCAGGCGACGGAATGCCCGACCAAACTGTTTTATGCCGGAAAGGATGACTATGCAGACCAGTCGACCGGCGATGCGTTTCTGGCCGCGTTGGCGGAAGGCGGTTTCCAAGTCGGCGAACTGGCGCGGGCGATGCATCCGGAGGGGATTTTGGTGGAGTCGCAGGATCCCGAAACGGCGTGGGCCGAAACGCGCGCGTTGCTGGAGCGGGAAAACGTCACGGTTTTCGAGGCGGCGATTCGTTGGGAGAATTTGTTTGTCCGCATCGATATTCTGCGCAAGGAGGGGAATGTCCTGGACCTGATCGAGGTCAAGGCCAAGTCGATCGGGCACAAGTCGGAGTTGATCGGCAAGCGCAGTGGCAAGATTGCGCCGGCGTGGAAACCCTACATGCTGGATGTGGCATTTCAGGAACTGGTCCTGCGAAACGCGTTTCCCGAGGCGGTGATCCGTCCGCGCCTGATGGTGGCCAACAAACAGGCGCGCAGTTCCGTCGACGGCCTGAACCAACGGATCAAGCTGGTGAAGGCGACCGGCCAAAAGACGGAGGCGCGTTGGATCGGGGAGCGGTCGGCCGAGTCGCTGGGAACGCCGGTTTTAATCAAGGTCAATGTGCACGATCCCGTAAAGCTGATCCGGGAGGCGAAGTATCGAATCGGCAACAAGTCGTATGATTTTGGAGAATACATCGGTGCGCTTGCACAGGCGTATGAAACGGATACCCGCATTCCGCCGCGCATCGATTGCGGCCTCTGCGCCAAGTGCGCGTACAGGACCACGCCGGCCGATGAACAAAAGGGAAAATTGAGCGGCTTTAAAACGTGCTGGCGCGAGGCGATGGGTTTTTCCGATGAGGATTTCAATGCGCCCAATGTGATGGATTTGTGGAACTGCACTCAAAAACAGGCCTTCTTGAAGGCCGGGAAGTTTTTCCTGCGCGATCTCGAGGAATACGATTTTGATCCGGCGAAACCGGTGCAGGCCCGCCAATGGCTGCAGGTGCAAAAAACGGTCGCCAACGATCCGGTTCCGTGGATCGATACCGACGGCTTGCGCGCGGCGTTTGCTTCGTGGAGCTGGCCGCTGCATTTTATCGATTTCGAAACCTCGGCCGTCGCCGTTCCCTTCACCAAGGACCGCCATCCCTATGAACTGATCGCCTTCCAGTTTTCGCATCATGTGGTCCGGGAAGACGGGACGGTTGAACATGCCGATGAATATCTAAATACCGAGCCGGGCGTTCTTCCCAACTTCGAATTTGTCCGTCGGTTGAAGGCCTCGCTCGATCAGGATGAAGGCACTATCTTCCGCTATGCCGCCCATGAAAACACGGTGCTGAATCATATTCTGGAACAACTGCTCGATAGCGAGGCCGATATTCCGGACCGGCCCGAACTGGTCGACTGGATCAGGACGATCACCCAAAACCGCGACGATGGCCGGGAGGGTCCGCGCAACATGGTGGATATGTGCGAGCTGGTGAAAACCCACTACTACCAGCTCGAAATGGGCGGCAGCAATTCGATCAAGAAAGTGCTGCCCGCCGTGCTCAACAGTTCGGCCTATCTTCAGGAAAAATACAGCCAACCGATCTACAACAGCCAAAATTTCCAGAACCAAACCTGGATCCAGCGCGATGCCACCGGCCGGGCGAAAGATCCCTACAAACTGCTACCTCCCGTCTTTGCCGACCTGCCGCAGGATGAGTTGGACAAGATGGAATCCGGCGACATGCTCGCCGATGGCGGGGCCGCCATGACCGCCTACGCCCGCCTTCAGTTTTCCGACGTTTCCGAAGCCGAGCGCCAGTCCATCCGACAGGCCCTGCTGCGCTACTGCGAACTCGACACGCTTGCCATGGTCTTGATTTGGGAAGCGTGGCGCGATGCGGTGAAATAATAACCGGTACGGACAATCCACCCGCCGGTTGACAAGTTTATATATTTGGCTATATTGCCAAGTATATATTGGGGATGGATGATGACTCGAAAAGAAAAAGATCAGCTAACGGCTAAAGCGAACGTGCTGAAAGCATTGGCGCATCCGACGCGGCTTTGGATGGCTGAGCAACTCGCCGGCGGGGAGCGGTGCGTCTGCGAATTCGTGGACAAGGTCGACGCCGATTTTTCGACCATCTCGAAGCACCTGTCGGTCCTGAAAAACGCGGGCATCGTGGAGGATGAAAAACGCGGCAAGCAGGTCTACTACACGTTGAAGGTGCCGTGTGTGCTCAACTTCATGAACTGTGTCGAGGCGGTTCTGGAAAACAACGCCAAGGCGGTGCACACGAAATAATTTTTTTGGATAACGTTTGGCAATACAGCCAAATAATGAGGCGGAGTGCGGGATATGTTTAATTGGCTGGATAAACTGGTGACGATGATGGTGGAAGGCTGGTTCGGCATACCGGTTGAATCGCAACTGGGCGGCAGCATCCATTTCTTTTTCTACGACACGGTGAAAATCCTGATTCTGCTTTCGCTCATGATTTTCATTATTTCGTACCTGCGTACCTACTTTCTGCCGCAAAAAACCAAGGCCATGCTGGAGCGCATCCACGGGCCTCGGGCGCACATTGCGGCATCGTTGCTGGGTATCATTACGCCGTTCTGCTCCTGCTCTTCGGTTCCGATTTTCATCGGCTTCATCGAGGCCGGCATTCCGTTAGGCGTCACCTTTTCGTTTCTGGTCACTTCGCCGATCGTCAACGAGGCGGCCTTTGCGATTCTGCTGGCTTCTTTTGGTTGGAAGGTCGCCCTGACCTATACCGTAATGGGCGTCGTGATCGGCGCGGTCAGCGGCATGATCATTGGCGGGTTCAAGCCGGAGGATTATCTGGAGGACGAGGTGTTCCACGGCGAGGCCTTTAATAAAACCCGCCCCGACATGACGCAGAAGGAACGCTTGGCCTATGCCGGCGAGCACGTGGCCGACATCCTAAAACGCATCTGGCTTTTCCTGCTGATCGGGATCGGGATTGGCGCTGCGATCCACGGGTGGGCGCCGGAGGATATTCTGGCGAAGTATGCCGGAAGCGATAATCCGCTCAGCGTCGTGATTGCCGTGCTGTGCGGCGTGCCGCTCTATTCGAATGCGCTGGGGACCATTCCGATTGCCGAAGCGCTGATCGGGAAGGGCGTTGGACTCGGAACCGCGCTGGCCTTCATGATGGCCGTCACGGCGCTTTCCGTTCCCGAAATGGTTTTGTTGCGCAAAGTAATGAAGCCGCGCCTGATCGCGGTTTTCGTGGCGACCGCATCGATCGGAATCCTGCTGGTGGGCTGGATGTTCAATTGGGTGTTTTAAGGAGAGGTGATGAAGAAGAAAATTCTCACGATTGCATTGCTGGCCATCGCGGTGATGGCTGTGGTCGAAATAAAAAACAAAAAGAACGCGGGGCAGGAGTGTGGCGGATGCTGTACTTTGCCGATTCCGGTCGGGGTACCAATCCTGGAGACGCTGGAAACCTATGAAACCACCCAGCAACCACTGCCCAAACTGCTCGATCTGGGCGCGGGTAAGTGCATTCCATGCAAAATGATGGCACCAATCCTGGAGGAGATGAAGGCGACGCTTGCCGGACAGCTCGATGTGGAATTTATTGATGTCTGGGAAAACGAGGGTGCGGGCGAGCAATACGGTATCCGCATGATTCCCACCCAGATTTTCTTCGATGCCGACGGTAAGGAATTGTTCCGGCATGAAGGCTTCATTTCCCGCGAGGATATACTAGCGAAGTGGAAGGAACTGGGATACGCCTTTGCAGGCGAACCGCAGAATGACGAACAAGGAATTTCGAATATCGAAGGCGATCAGTGATGGAACAGCTGTTTACAACGTTGACCCATGCCGTTGAAGGAACGCCGGCAATCGCTTTTGGAGCGGCATTGGTCTGGGGCATCTTGAGCATTCTGCTAAGTCCCTGCCATCTCTCCAGCATTCCTCTGATTGTCGGATTCATCGATGGGCAGGGGAAGAACACCCCTTCGCGCGCCTTTGTGGTTTCGTTGCTGTTTTCCACCGGTATTCTGGTGACGATCGCAGCCATCGGCGCGATTACCGCCGCCGCAGGCCGCATGATGGGGGATCTTGGAGCCTATGCGAACTATTTCGTGGCCGTGATCTTTTTCTATGTGGGCCTGGGTCTGCTTGGGGTGGTTCCGCTGGGATGGAGCAAGCCGAAACATGCGGGCGAAAAACGAAAAGGGTTGCTCGCCGCGTTCATGCTCGGGCTGGTGTTCGGCATTGCGTTGGGTCCGTGCTCCTTTGCTTACATGGCGCCGTTGCTGGGCGTTGCCTTCAAGCTGGGCGCGCAGCAACCGGTTTACGCCGGAAGCTTGTTGCTGATGTATGGGATTGGCCACTGCTCCGTCATTGTGCTGGCCGGAACCTCGACGGGACTGGTGCAACGCTATCTCAACTGGAACGAGACATCACATGGCGCGATCCTGCTCAAGCGCGTGTGCGGCATCCTCGTCATTCTCGGCGGCCTCTATCTGATCTACACCGCCCCGTAATCCTAATGATTTATACTGATTCCCAACGGTGAGGGGATATAATCCTGCGCCATGAATTCACGCCTCCCAACTCCACTGCTTTGCCCGGTTTGCCGGGCTCCGCTGGTACCGGATGAAAAAATGTACGGGTGCGCCAATGGCCATCCATTCAATGTTGCAAAGGAAGGCTACATCAACCTGCTACTGAGCCATCAGCGGAAATCCAGGAATCCCGGGGACGATGCCGATATGGTGACCGCCCGCCGCCGTTTCTTCGATTCCGGTGCATATGATCCGCTCGTCCGCTTGCTTTCCGGCTTGCCTGTTTTCTCCCGGCCGGCCCTCTCTGTTTTGGACTGTGGCTGTGGCGAAGGGCATCTGCTCGGTGCACTGAGCGAAGCGCACGAAGGCTTTTTCCTGGGCGTGGATATTTCCAAGAAGGCGGTTCAGCTTGCTTCCAAACGACACAAAAAGGCCACCTGGATTGTTGCCAATGGAATGCGAAACCTACCGGTTGCCGATGCCTCCATGGATGTGATTCTCAGCATACTGGCGCCGCGCAACGTGGCGGAATTCAGCCGCATCCTTAAGCCCGACGGAACGCTGCTGATCGGTGTGCCGGGGCCCAATCATCTGATCGAACTGCGAAGACAGCTCCAGTTCAGTTCCGGCGAATTCAAAGAAAAGGCCGATGAAGCCGCCGCCAAATGCACCCCGCAGTTTGTTGAAACCAACCGTGAGACGCTTAGCTACGAGACCACGCTCTGCCGGGAACAGATTGCCGACCTGATCCAAATGACCCCTATTTTCTGGCGCTCCAGCCCCGACGCCAAAGCGGCTGTAATGCAGCTCGATCAGCTACTTATCACGATCAGTTTTACGGTGCTGATCCTGACTCCTGATGGGCAGGATTCCCGACCTGAATGATCCTGTTCTTTTTCTAACTCGCGCTGATGATGCGAACGGCGTCGAGGCGCAGGCGGGCGGCGGCCAGGGCCTTGTCGAGTTTCGTGATTGCCTTGCGTGCGTGGACCAGTTCCTCGTCCCGGATGTTGTCGTTGACCAGCTTGAGGTATTCGAGCCGCTTGTAGTCTTTTCCCAGCATTTCCCGCATGCAACGCCGTGCTTCAGAAATCGTGGATGCGGCGGCCTGCTCGGCGAGCGGACGGGTGGCTTCGACCATGGCGGGGATCATCTGGGTACGGATCGCTTCATGCTCCAGCAGTTTCCAGGGGTCGGCGTCCTTCAGGTGTTCCTCCTCGGTTTCGTCAGCGGCATTGCCCGCATGATCAACCGTGATGCTGACGGGGGTGGGTGGCAGGAAGCGATCAGCGTTGAGGCCCGGAGGCGCCACTGTTTCGAGCACATAGACGGCTTGGAGTTTCAGCGGCTCGTCCTGGGTTGGATCCACGGCCATGGCGCAGCTGCCGCGCTCGGATCCGAGAATCAGTTCACCGGCGCCGGTCACCATCGGGTGGTCCCAGCTCATCAGGGTGGTATCGGGACGAATCAGCGCTTCGTCGCGGTTGAAGGTGATGCGCATGCCTTCGGGCTTCAACGGGAACCAGTCATCGAACATTTGATCCGGGCGAATATGGTAGGAGGCGGCATCCAGCGCCTCGGCATGCACGCCGTACTGTTCGAAGATCTGGAGCAGATAGGTGTTCAGGTCGGCCGACTGTTCGCATGTGTTGATCTGCCGGGCGATTTCGTTTCCAATATCCGGGCGGAACGAAGAGAGCTCCAGCAGGCGGTCGCGTCCCTCGGCAATCTGTGTGCGGAGCGACGAGTAGAAGTCGCGGGTTTCGGCAATTACCTTGTCGGTGACATGATCCAGCTGCGCCTCGAAACGCTCCAGCAACTCGAAGCCTCCCACAACCGGCTCGGCAAAAGCGTTCAGTCCTTCATGCAGCCAGCGAACAATCTGTTCCTCCTCCGTTCCCTTCAGGTAGGGCACATGGATATGCACGTCGCCGCGCTGGCCGATGCGGTCGAGACGGCCGATGCGCTGTTCCAGAAGCTCGGGATCGCGCGGTAGATCAATCAGGACCAGATGCGAGGCCACCTGGAAGTTACGGCCTTCGCCGCCCATTTCCGAAACCACCATCACTTGCGCACCCTCCGATTCCGCGAACCAGGCGGCCTGCCGGTCGCATTTTACCAGCTTCATCTGTTCGTGGAAATGGGCCACATCCACGCCCGAGCGGGAGCGGATGGCGTCGACAATCACGGTAACCTCGAAACGCGTCCGGCCGATGACCAGCACCTTCTCCTTCGGGTTGTCGCGCAGGAAGGCAAGCAGCCAATCGAGGCGCGGATCTTCAGCCCCCAGCCTGTCGGCGCCTTCCGGAAGCTGAAGCGGGATCGGATCGGGAATGCGCTTGGGGAAGCCGGTCATGTTCCGGCGGGTGTTGCGGAAGATTACGCGGCCCGGTCCATGACGGTCCAGCGCCTCGGTCCGTTCCTGCTCGTCCATCGATTCGAGCCGCGCGCCGATATCCGCGGCCACTTCGGCATAGCGATCATGCTCGAGCTTATAGGTTTCAAAATCCGGATAGCGTTGCGGATCGAGCAACCGCAAGCGGGCGAAATGGCTTTCGAGCCCCATCTGTTCCGGGCTGGCCGTGAGCAGCAGAAGGCGCGGAATATTTTTGGCGAGGCGCTCAACCACGTCGTATTCCGGGCTCGTTTGTTTCGGCGACCAGTGCAGATGGTGTGCTTCGTCGACAATCAGCAGATCCCAGTTGCAGGCGACGGCCTGGGCCGCGCGCTCCGGGTTTTCCGTCAGGAACTCGATGCTCGATAGGACCAACTGATCATCATGGAACGGGTTGACGTCCGGTTCGATGGCTTCGAGGGCAGCGCAGCGTTCCTCGTTGAAAATGCTGAACGAAAGGTTGAAGCGGCGCAGCAGCTCGACGAACCACTGGTGGACGAGGGCGTGGGGAACGAGAATCAATACGCGTCCGACCAACCCGCAGACCATCAGACGATGCAGGATCAGACACGCTTCGATCGTTTTTCCAAGGCCTACTTCGTCGGCCAGCAGAACGCGCGGCAAGGGCCGGGAACTGACTTCATGGGCAATATAGAGCTGGTGGGGCAGCAGATCGACGCGTCCTCCCAGCAGGCCGCGCACCGGCAACTGGCCATAACAATGGCGCGTGTTCAGCGCAGCCAGGCGCAGGTCGAACAGTTCGTTCGCATCCACATGACCGGACAGCAGGCGCGTCTCCGGACGGTCAAAGCTCGACGTGTCGCACAGGTCGGATTCATTGAGTGTCGTGCCATCGGTCGCCGCATAGCAGAGCAGCCCATTTTCCTCGGTGACCGTTTCAATGGTCAGCTTCGTGCCCTCGCGCGATTCCACCTCGTCACCGACCGCAAAGCGCACGCGTTTGAGCGGCGCGTTGTTGATCGCATAATGCCGCATCTCGTTGGCGGCCTGATAGAATACCTGCACGGCCCGGGCCGTTACATCGACCACCAGCCCCAACCCAAGCTCGGGTTCCGTTTCGCTGATCCAGCGCTGTCCTGAAAAGTAAATTTGCATAAGGCGGCGGAGACTACGTCATTACCCCGTTCGTGCAAACCAAAGAAGGGCACGAATGTTTAGGCGAATTATACCAACTTCCGTTTGGTTGCGAGATATGACAGCCGCGCCGCTCACGATTGCAGCTTGGCTTCAATAAACAACAGCAGCTCTTCTTGATCGATCGCTTCCCTGGTCAGCAGGGCAGGGACGGTCAGGAGCTTGTCCGGCGTTTTTCCGGCGGCCCATTGGAGCGGTTCGTCGAAATATTTTTCGGTGATGTCGGAAACCTTCAGGCCGAGCGATTCAAGTGAGTAGCGGAGTTTTTCAGGATGCATGCAGGCGGTATCCTGGGTGCGCGTGCAGGGGGCGCAGCTATCGCAATGCCCGGCGTAGAGGGCCTGCGCACCGGTGAAGGTCTTTTCATACTCCAGCAACGCCCGGTTGATGCGGGTTCGCGTGCGGTAGTAATAGGCGATCGACTCCGCCTGCGTTTCAAATCCCGACAGATAAACCGTGCCAATCAAAACATAGGCATGCGGATAGTCTTGAAGATATTCGGCCGGATCAAAGGCATGCGGCGGGCAGGACCACACCGAACCATGATTTTCGCAGTTGGCGCAATGCCCGCCGATTTCCACCGGTTTGTACGTCGACATGATTTCGTTCATCGAGAGTTGCCGGATGCGGAATGTCGGGGGCTTTTTCATCGAATAAAGAAGGTCTTCTTGGTCCGGGTCGTAACATCGATCACCAGTTCCAGCCAAGCTCGGGTTCCGTCTCGCTAATCCATCGTTGATTAGAAAAGTAAATTTGCATAGCGGCGGATAATACGGCACTCGCTTATTCGAGGAAACGATAGAACGGTGCAAACATCCCCTCTGTTCGAATGAATCCCTGCAGTACTCATTTGCTTATGCCTTGTTTGATTAGAGGTAAGATAATGTTACGCACTCTAACATTACCTTGTTCGGAGTCCATAATGATTCATCAGTCCCATTATCCTGTATGAGATTATTGTCCTAGCTACAGTAAGAAAACCCAATTCCAGTTTTAAAATTAGCCAAATGACTAACGATAAAGGCGCCCCATGGAAACGACGCTGGACATTCTGAAGGCACTTTCGAACTGAACCCGGGCGCGGGTGGGGGCGGCTCTCGGTCGCTATGGTTTTTGGGCGAGCCAGATGGTGTGACGACGGCCTTTGGTTTTGCGGGCGCGGACGGAGATTTCATCGACCTTGAAGCCGGCACCGCGAAGTCGCTTCGTGAATGACGCATCGCGTTCGGCCGACCAGACGCCGAGGATACCTCCGGGCTTTAGCGCCTTTTTCGCCGCGCCGATGCCGCCGCGGGTGTAGAGGCGGTCGTTGCCTTCGTGCGTCAGTGCGTCGGGGCCGTTGTCGACATCGAGCAGAATGGCGTCATAGTAGTCGGCTTTTTCCCGGATCACCAGCCCAACATCGGATTCGCGAACCATGGTCCGCGGATCATTGAGCGGGTGGTCGGCCAGCTCGGCCAGGTGGGTCCGGTTCCATTCGACGACCGCGGGTACCAGTTCGGCTACGACGATTTTTGCGGTCGGTCCGGAATGATCCAGCGCCGCGCGAAGTGTGAATCCCATGCCAAGCCCGCCGATCAGGATTTGCGGTGTTTCACGTGTTCCGACCCGATCGCAGGCCAGCTCGGCCAGCGCGTCTTCGGAGCCGTGCATGCGACTGTTCATTAATTCCTCGTTATTGACGGAAATCGAGAACTCGAACGCGCGTTGGTACAGCTTCATGGGGCTGTCATCGCCGGGCACGGTGGTTTCGTCGAGCAGGATCCAGGGATTCATATGGGGCACCTTGGTTGAATGTAAAAGGGAGGGGATCGTGGTTCTACGGTGGCGAAAAC
>JBNLGU010000055.1:0-19588 GCA_050306215.1 Pontiella sp. | reverse complement strand
CCGGTCGATCCGGGGCTCGACCGCGTGACCGCAGGCATTCGTCAGGCCGCGTGGCGAATGCTAGAGTCCGCCGGCGCCGACCACCAGTACACGGCTTTCCTTCAGTTTGCGCTGTCCCATCGGTCCGATGGCCTTGAGGGCGGTTTGGCGGCTGTAGTCCATTTTGGATTTGTGCCCGTGCTTGGCGCACTCCTCACAATTGACCCAACCGGAATCGCCGTTGACGTAGTGCTCCTTTTTCCAGATGGGAACGCGCACCTTGATTTCGTCGATGATGAAACGGCAGGCCTTGAAGGCGGCATCGCGGTGCGGCGTGGCGACGCCGACCCATACGGCGATGTCGCCGATGGCCAGATGGCCGACGCGATGGATGCAAACGGCTTTTTCGAGGCAAAACTTTTCGCGGGCCTCTTCGAGAATGCGGTTGCCTTCGGCGACGGCGAGCTGCTCGTAGGCTTCGTATTCGAGCGAAGTGACGTCATGCCCCTCGTTGTGGTTGCGCACCCAGCCCTCGAAAGTGACCAGCGCCCCGCATGCGGGGTTTTCGGTTTCGGCTTTCAGTTGCTCAACGTTGAGCGGTTCTGATGACAAATTAAACATAAAGACTCCCAACCACAAAATGCACAAAAATCACAAGACCGATCCTCGGTAGTTCCATTTATTTTGAGTCTCTTGCGTATCTTGTGGTCATGATTTATCCGCCGGCGACAGGTGGAATAAAGACCACGGAGTCGCCATCGTTGAATGGGGCATTCCAATCGACAAAGACATCGTTGACGGCGAGCCGGACGTGCGAGCGGCACATGGAAAATTCGTGCTTCGCCTTGAGCTGATCAAACAGCGCAACGGCATCCCCGGTTTCGGCTTCAATGGTTTCGCCGCTGCATCCCGCTTCTTCGCGGAACATGGCGTAGTAGTTAACGTTAATCTGCATTCCTTCGCGCCCTTCGAGTCTTCGTGTTAAATTTCTCACCCACCGATGTAGAACATTTCGATTTTGTGCTTCGATTCTTTCTTCGTGTTTTCGCCCCAGCGCAGTTGGCTGTATTGATCGTGCCGGTTTTCCCAAACATTTCGGATGGCGGCGTGCAGTTCATCGTCCGATGTGCCGTTGCGGACGAGTTCGCGCAGGTCGGTGCCTTCGGTGGCGAAGAGGCAGGTGTAAAGCTTGCCGTCGGCCGAGAGCCTGCTGCGGTTGCAGGAGCGGCAGAAGGGCTGGCTGATGGAGGATACGAATCCAATCTCGCCGGAGCCATCGGCGAAGCGGTAGCGGTCGGCCACCTCGCCGGGATAGTTTTTCCCGATCGGCTCGATTTCCCAACGCTCGGAAACATGCCCGATCAACTCGGCGGTCGGTACCACCTGGTCGCGCTGCCAATGGTTGACGTTGCCGACGTCCATGTATTCGATGAAGCGCACCGTGACGCCCGAGCCTTTGAACTGCCGCAGGATCGGAATCACTTCGCCGAGGTTGATATCGCGGCGCACGACGGTGTTGATCTTGACATCCTCGAAGCCGACGGACTGCGCCGCGGCGATGCCTTCCAGTACCTGCTCCGGAAAGTTGATGCCGCCGTTCATTTGGCGGAAGATGGATTCGTCGAGTGCGTCCAGACTAACGGTCACGCGGTCGAGGCCGGCGGCTTTCAGGTCGGCGGCAAAGCGCGGCAGTAAGACGCCGTTAGTCGTCATGGCGATATCGCGGATACCCGGGATTTCGCGCAATCCCTGGATCAGTTCATCCAAATGGGTACGCAACAGCGGTTCGCCGCCGGTGAGGCGGATCTTTTCCACGCCGAAGAGGGTAAACTGCCGAACCAGCCGGAGCATTTCGTCGAACGACAACCGCTCATCATGTCCTAGCCACGGGAAATCGGGGCCGACTTCCTCCTCCGGCATGCAGTAGGTGCAGCGAAAGTTGCAGCGGTCGATCACCGACAGCCGCAAATCGCGCATCGGGCGCTTTAGCTGGTCGGTAAGTAAGGATGTTTGGTCTAAGGTCATGTCTGCTCTTGCTGTGCCGGTTATGAATGCATGGAGTGTGCCACCGATCACCTGCATCCTGCGAATCCATTCATCCTCAACAATAGACGGGAGAAAGGCGACAGCTTGGCACATTCGCAATATGTGATCACAGTTATAATATTACACATATTTGTTTCAAAACCCGGTTTTGCGACATTTATGAATGCCTCATGCGTGTCTAAAATGCACTCCATTTGATGCCTTTTCCCTTTGTTTATTGGCTCAAATGCTCCAACAGCCGGGTGGCATGTCTCATGCAATAGGCTGCCGCAGTTAAACACCACGTTTTGTTTGGTTCCGTCGGGGAGCCCACAAAATACAACCTGCGAGGAGAACATTATGGCATCATCCAATTTAAACCCGCTGGATTTCAAGAATCCGGCTATTCGAACGCTGCACCTGAGCTGGGTGGCATTTTTCCTAACCTTCGTGGTCTGGTTCAGCCATGCCCCGCTGATGGGAGCCATCAAGGAAGCGTTCAACCTATCCGGCCAACAGGTCAAGGCGCTGCTGATTCTGAACGTGGCGCTGACCATTCCGGCCCGTATCATGATTGGCATCCTGGTCGACAAGTTCGGGCCGCGGCATGTATTCAGCGGACTGCTGGTGGTATCCTCGTTCATCTGCTTTGGCTTTGCGTCGGCGCAGTCGTTCGAACAGCTGGCGCTGTTCCGCTTCCTGCTCGGCTTTGTCGGGGCCGGCTTCGTGATCGGCATCCGGCTGGTGGGCGAATGGTTCCCGGCCAAGCAGGTCGGCATGGCCGAAGGCATCTATGGCGGCTGGGGCAACTTTGGCTCGGCCGCAGCGGCCATGACCCTGCCCTCCATTGCCCTGATCTTCGGCGGTGAGAACGGCTGGCGCTACGCCATCGCCACGACCGGCATAGTCACCCTACTCTACGGGGTCGTCTTCTACCTGCGCGCCCGCAACACGCCTAAGGGATCCACCTATTTCAAGCCGAAAAAATCCGGCGGCCTCGAGGTCTCCTGCAAGAAAGACTATTATTTCTACCTCGCCATGAACATTCCGATGTATCTGGCACTGACGGTTTTGGTATGGAAACTCACCTCCGCAAAGATCGCGTTGCTCTCGCCCGTTGCGGGCATCGCACTCGTGATTGGCTTTGTGCTCCTGTTTATCGTCCAGACCCTCAAGATCAAGCACGTCAACAGCCACCTGTTCAACGAGAACGAGTCCGCCGGCCTGCTGAACTACCGCTTCAAGCAGGTGGCCATTCTTGACCTGGCCTACTTCGTCACTTTCGGTTCCGAGCTGGCGGTGGTCTCTATGCTGCCCCTCTTCTTCATGGAAACCTTCAACCTGGGCGCCGTCGAAGCCGGCCTGCTGGCATCGGGCTTCGCCTTCATGAATCTGGTCGCCCGCCCCGGCGGCGGCTGGATTTCCGACAAGCTCGGCCGGCGCAAGACGCTGATGGTGCTGATTGCCGGTCTTGCCTGCGGCTATTTTGTCCTCGGACAGGTTGGCTCCAGCTGGCCGGTTGCGCTGGCGGTGACAGCCACCATGTGCTGCTCCTTCTTCGTGCAGGCCGGCGAAGGCGCCGTCTTCGCGATGGTGCCGCTGGTGCAGCGCCGCATGACGGGGCAGATTGCAGGGATGGTTGGCGCCTATGGCAACGTCGGGGCCGTAATCTTTCTGACCGTGCTCTCGTTCGTGGACTATTCGACCTTCTTCATCGTCATCGGAGCGAGCTCATTGCTAACGCTGATTTCCACGGCATTCATTACCGAGCCAGCCGGCCATGTGTCCGAGGTCGATGAAAGCGGCAATGTGCAGCTGATCGAGGTGGCGTAACGAGAAGCGTGACAAGTGATCCGTGAGAAGCGATGGCTTGCTTATCGCGACGTTCAATCTACAATCGATAGCACATTTCACGAATCACTCGTCACTAATGCCATGTTCCACCTTGAAGGACAGATTGAAATCGCGGCGGGCCAGTCGACGCGAGCCGGGCGAAAAGCGTCGAACGAGGACGCCATCGCCCTGCACGTGCCCGACGACAAGCGACTCATGACCCACAAGGGCATCGTGGCGGTGATCGCCGACGGGGTCAGCAGTGCCGATGCCGGCAAGGAAGCCGCGAACATATGCTGCGAAGGATTCGCCGACGACTATTACGCCAGCCCCGACGTCTGGACCACGAAGCATTCCGCCCAGAACGTACTGACCACGCTCAACCGGGACCTCTACCAGCGGGGCACGGCCTTCAGCAGCGCGGAAAAGGGATACCTCTGCACCCTGAGCATCCTCATCCTCAAGTCGCACACGGCATTCCTTTTCCACATCGGCGACACCCGGATCTATCGCTTGCGCGACCGGAAACTCGAGCAGCTGACGACCGACCACAGCGTACGGATCAGCGAGCGGCAATGCTACCTCGCCCGCGCCATGGGCCTCGATAACGATGCCCGCATCGACTATTCGACCACCGATGTCCGCGAAGACGACCTTTTCCTTCTATCGACCGACGGCATCCACGACCACATCGACCCAACGCGCGTCACCACCCTGCTCGATTCAAACCGCGGCAATCTTCAGCGGGCTTGCGACATGCTCGTGCAGGAAGCGTACGACATGCAAAGCAAGGACAACCTCAGTTGCATCGCCATCCGCATCCTGAAACTGCCGGAAAACGCACGCAACGAGGTCGACCAACGCCTTACCCAGCTCCCGTTTCCTCCGGCCCTGAACAGGGGCGACGAGCTGGATGGCTACCGCGTGCTTGAGGAACTGCACGCCACCAGCCGCAGCCAAGTCTACCGCGTCGAGGATCTCGAGAGCGTCCAACAATATGCCATGAAGACACCGTCGCCCAACTACGAGGACGACGACGCCTACATCGAGCGATTCGTCATGGAAAGCTGGATCGGCACGCGCATCGACTGCCCCAACGTGGCCAAGGTGATCGACCAGCAGCGACCGCGCAGCAGCTTGTACTACCTCAGCGAATATGTGAACGGCATACCGCTTTCACTATGGGAGGAGCAAAACCACCATCCCCAAATGCAGACCGTGCGCGAGATCGCACTCCAACTGGTGAAAGGACTGCGCGCTTTCCACCGCAAGGAGATCCTTCATCAGGATCTCAAACCCGACAACATCCTGATCGACTCGCACAACCGGGTGAAGATCGTGGACTTCGGCTCCTGCCGGGTGGCGGGCTTCGAGGAAATCTGCGGCCCCATCGAGCGCGACCTGATTCTCGGAACGGTCGATTATGCCGCACCCGAATACCAGCTGCGCCTGCCCGCCGGAACCTGGTCGGACCTGTTCAGCCTGGGTTGCATCCTCTACTATCTGTTGACGGGAGAGCATCCCTATGGACCCGCGTTCTCCAAGTGCCGCAAACTGGCCGACTTTCAAGAGCTGAAATACCGCCCCGCCTACCACTTCAACCCCGACGTGCCGATATGGGTCGACGGGGCCTTGGAAAAAGCCGTCAAGGCAATGCCGGAGGACCGGTATGAAGCCCACTCCAAGTTCCTGGAGGATTTGAACAAACCCAACCCCGAGTTTGCCGACAAAACCCGCATCCCCATCATGGAGCGCAACCCCGTCCTGTTCTGGAAGATCGTATCCGGCATACTGGCGATGGCCGTGATTATCCTGCTTCTCCTGCTGGCGCGCTGAACGCTCCGCAATCACCGGAACGTAGCTGCGCATCACCCAAAACGGCTCGATCCCATCGATCAAGGACCTTATCCGGGTCACCGCTCATCGCTTCTCAAGCACCACGGCCCCGCTCTTGTAGGTGGGCTGGAAGGATTCTGGATCAAACGATGGCAAGGTCAACCGATTCGTGGACTCATAGTGCATCGGTAGAAAGACATGATGCCGGGCCATGGATTCCTCCAGCGCGGCGACCGCCGGAATTTCACCCCGCGCGGAACAGACCCAAACCGTATCGCCCTGCCCGATACCCAGCTCGGCAGCGTCCTGGGGATTGATTTCCACATACAGCTTTTCCGGAGACATGCGACGAAGCTTCTCCACCTTGTCGGTTCGGCTGAGCGTGTGCCATTGCGTTATCGAGCCACGGCCGGTGATGAGCCAGAACGGATAATCCGGCGAACACTGCTCCGCCGATTCCGCAAGCTCGGTAAAACCGAACCGCGCCTTGCCGTCCTTGTGGAAGAACTGGAGGTCGCCGAACAAACGCCGTTGGTTTTTCGTCAGCGTTCCACCAGCCGGGAACGGCCACTGAATCCCGCCGGCCTCATCAAGATGCTCATAGCCCTGGATGCCGGTGATGTCGCACGGTTGCCCGGCGGAGACCTTCTGCAACAACCGAAACACACTTTCAGGATCCTTCCAGTTCTCGATCCACGACCCGCAGTTCCATGCCCGGGCAATCCGCAGGAAAATATCGAAATCGGGAAGCGCCTCCCCGGGCGGGTCGCACACCTTTTGGACATGGCCGATCCTGCGTTCGGAATTGATAAAGCTGCCTTCCTTCTCGCTGGAGGCGGCGGCAGGAAGGTATAGATCCGCCAGCCGGGCCGTTGCGGTATCGGGATAGATATCCTGAACCACGAGAAAATCCAGAGCTTCGGCCGCCTCCTCAAACCCGTTCAAGTCAACCCAGGTGTGGGCCGGATTGGTCCCCACGATCCACAGTCCCTTGATTTCCCCTTTGCGAACCCGTTCCAGAATCTTGTGGTATGGCAGGCTGGGCTGGTCCGGTATGCGGCTGTCGTTGATGTTCAGGATCGCCGCAATCTTTCGGCGATGCCCGCAGTCCTCGAAGTCGTGCCCCCCGAATAGATTGGTGGTATTGGCAAAAAGACGGGACCCCATGGCGTTGCACTGACCGGTGATGGAGTTCGCACCGGTTCCTGGTCGACCAATGTTCCCGGTCATGAGGGCCAGGTTGATGATGGCCTCGGAGGTCTTGACGCCCTGATGGCTCTGGTTCACGCCCATGGACCACCAGAAGGATACGCAGCGGCCTTCGTGGATCAGCCGGGCAAACTCCTCGATCTGCTCCTCGGAGAGACCGCACCGGGACGCAGCGTACTTGACGGGATATTCCGCCACGTGAGCCCGATAGACCGGGAATCCCTGGGTATGCTGTTCGATGAACTCGTGGTCGATCCAGCCGCGCTCGATCAGAACATTGGAAATGGCATAGAGGAGCAGCAAGTCGGTCTTGGGCTCCAGGGCATAGTGATGGGTCGCGGCCTGCGCCGACTTGGTTTTGCGCGGATCAACCACGATCACCGTCGGCTGGCTGCAGTTTGACCGTATGCGGCTCCACAGGAGTGGATGCGCCACGACCGGATTTGCTCCGAAAAACACAATGACATCGGACTCCTCCAGATCACTGCAGGCATAGGGCGGAGCATCGAACCCAAACGCCTGCTTATAGGCCACGGAAGCCGAGGCCATGCATTGTCGCGTGTTCCCGTCACCATGCACCATGCCCATGCCGAACTTGGCCACCGCTCCCAGCAAAGCCATCTCCTCGGTCGTAATCTGCCCCGTGCTGAGAAAAGCCACACTCTCCGGCCCCCATTCGGATATGATCGCCTTCATCCGCGAGGAAAACACCTCTACGGCTTCGTCCCAGTCCACGGGCTTCAATCCACTTTCGGTCTTCAGCAACGGTTGCGTACCGCGGGACCCGGACAAAAGTGGTTCGATCAGGTTGAGCCCCTTGTCACAGGCCTTTCCCAAATTGACCGGATAATCAGGCTGCCCCTGAATCAGGTATCCCCCACCATCCTTCCGGGAAACCTCGAGGGCGCAGCCAATCGAACAATAGCTGCAGATTGTAGATACTGGTTTTTCAGACATAACGGTTCCGTTTTGCAATTTACCCATCCTGCCTGATGTATTCATGGGCATGAACGACCTATCCCTCCGGCGCCCGCAAGTGGCTACATGCCCGAAACCAACCGTACATGCTACGCTCTTGGTACATACGGCCGAACGCCTTGCGTTTTGCGCCAAATCATTCCATTCATGCCCCTAACAGGGTTGTGTGTTGGTCAGGGTTGAGCATCGAGTGTGCCACCGGCTGGGTGGCGAACCGCAGGATTATGCATCACCCCATAATACCAAGGAGATATGGAAGAATATGGAGGGAGCCGAATTCCCTTATAACCCGATCATGTACATCATAATTGTGCCCAAATCCGGCTTCGAGCACAATTATGTCAATCAACAACCCCGGCCTGAAACCTGCATATCCAACCCTCCATCAAAGCGGTTTTGAAGAACCAGACCCGCCGGTATCGCGGCATGCCCATCACGTGAAAAGCAAACGCTCCCTCGCCGAAGCCACACTCTCTAGGCCCTGAGTAGCTCCCCCGCCGATGATTCGTTTCTGCAACCATATCGGGTCCATGCCATTGCGACAACGTCCCACCCAAATAAATGACATGTATGTATATTTTTAAAACACATGAACCTGTAAATACATATATGTGTTAGTGATTTTTATGTATACTAAATCTCATTATAAATACATTTTTGTTAGCGATATCACCACTTAATACAATATGTGTTTCCTCCCCTTCATACTCCACTCCAACTACTTACGATCATATCTCCGCGATGGCACGGTCTTTGCAAACAGAGCAACCCATATTCACTACTAATGTGGTAACATATTAAATGTTTTAATGAACCCAACCGAAGGAACATCATGAAAGCAGCCAGAAAGAAAACCGGATTCTATTCAATATTCACCTTGTGCGTGGCGATGTCCACAGCCTCGTTTGCGGCCGTGGACGACAACACCATTCCGCTCGATGTGGAAAAACCCAACCTGCATTTTGGCTTCATCAAGCTGACCGACTGCGCCCCGCTGGTCATTGCCAAGGAGAAGGGATTCTTCGAGGCCGAAGGCTTGAACGTCCAGCTGACCGCCCAGAAGAACTGGGTGATCCTGCTCGATAACGTGATCAAGGGTTCGCTCGATGGCGCGCACATGCTGGCCGGTCAGCCGATCGGCGCCACGGTCGGCGTCAGCCAGAAAGCAGAGATCATCACGGCCTACTCGCTCGACCTCAACGGCAACGGAATCACACTCGCGACCGACATCTGGGAAAAGATGAAGGAAAATGTTCCGGTGGACGACGAAGGAAAGCCGGTCCACCCCATCAGTGCCGCGGCCCTGAAGCCGGTGATCGACAGCTGGGAAGGGGATTTCAACCTCGGCATGGTCTTTCCGGTTTCGACGCACAACTATGAAATCCGCTACTGGCTCGCCGCCGGCGGCATCCATCCAGGCTTCTACACCGAGGCCGATGCCCAGGGCCACACGGATGGCGATGTCATCATCTCCCCCAACGCGCCGCCGCTGATGCCGTCCTACCTCAACTCGCGCGCCATTCTCGGCTACTGCGTGGGCGAGCCGTGGAACCAGAAGGCGGTCTTTGCCGAAAAGGAAGGCAAGCAGCTCGGCGTACCGGTGGTCACCAACTACGAGATATGGAAGAACAATCCGGAAAAGGTGTTCGGTGTGACCAAGGAATGGGCGGAAAAATATCCGCAGACCCACCTGGCCGTGCTCAAGGCCCTGATCCGCGCCGGCAAGTGGCTGGATGCATCGCAGGAAAACCGCGAGGAAGCGGTGCAGATCCTTTCCCGCTCGCACTATGTCGGCGCCGAGCCGGAAGTGCTGCGCAACTCCATGACCGGCTCGTTCGTGTACGAACGCGGCGACCGTCGAGACATGCCGGACTTCAACGTCTTCTTCCGCTACTATGCCTCGTATCCCTACTACAGCGACTGCATCTGGTTCCTGACGCAGATGCGCCGCTGGGGCCAGCTGAGCGAAGATCAGCCCGATGAATGGTACCTCGCAAAGGCCAAGGAAATCTACCGTCCCGACCTCTACATGGAAGCCGCACAGCTGCTGATCGATGAAGACAACCTGACGGAAGCGGACATCCCGACCGGAACCGATGGATTCCGTCCGGCGACCGGCGAGGGCGACTTCATCGACAACAAGGTTTACGACGGCCACAAGCCCAACGACTACATCAAGAGCTTCACCATACGGGCCGAATAAATTCCCCGACAAAGCAGACCGGGCCAATCCCGCCGACCCTCTCTCCTCCGACGGGGTTGGCCCGGTGAATAACACCAGAGGATGCTAACCGTTATGCAGAAACTACTCAATTTTTCGGAAAAGGCCGGCCTGACGATCCTTGTGCCGATCATCAAAATGGCCATGAAAGACGAACCAGGGAAACAACTGGTCGAACTGATCAAACTCATCGGGCTGCCCATTATCGCCTTGTCCATTTTCTTCGGCCTGTGGGGCTTCGCCTCTACCAAAATACAGACCAGTGTCGGCCAGCTGCCCTCCCCCTCCTATGTATGGAGCCAGGCCAAAGCCATGATGGGCGACTACCGTGCGGAAAAGGTGAATAAGCAGGAGTTTAAGCGCTATGAAGAGGCGCGGGAATCCCTGAACGAACTGCTTGCAAAGCGCCGCGACCTGGAAGCGGCCGGCGCAGCGGCCACAGAACTGAAAAAGGTCGACGACCGGCGCACGGATTTCGCAAAGAATCTACAGGCCTATGTCGACAAGCTGGGCAAGCGTATCGAATCACTGACCGCCCAGGTGGAGGTTGCCGACAAGGCGGCGGAGGAAGCCGGCATCACTGATCGCCGGATCGCCCCCTACAAAACCACCGTCATCCGGTACTACAAGGACAGCCATCACTCGCTCACCAGCCTTTTGAGCAAGAACGACAAGATTTCCGACTGCATCACCGGACTTGCGGGGGCCGACGAAAAAACCGCCGCCAAGCTGGAACGCAAGCGCAGCGCCTATGAAAAGCAGCTGGGCAAGCCGCGCGAATACAGCGGCAACGGCTCGATCGTCGACTACATCAACCGCAGCATCCTGACCGTATTGTTCGGCTTTGCCATTGCCGCCCTGGTGGCGATACCGCTGGGCATCCTGTGCGGTTTGAGCAAGGGCTTCATGACCGCCATCAACCCGCTCATTCAGATTTTCCGGCCGGTCTCCCCGCTCGCCTGGGTGCTCATCACCATCCAGATCGTCGACGGCATCTTTGTGGGCGACAAGGCGCTCAACGGGGAGCTGATCAACAACCCGTTCCTGCACTCGGCCATTACCGTGGCGCTCTGCTCGCTCTGGGCCACCCTGAGCAACACGGCCCTCGGTGTATCATCGGTCAGCACCGACTACATGAATGTGGCAAAGGTTCTCAAGCTCAACTGGTTCGACCGCGTCATCAAGATTGTCATCCCCTCGGCGGTGCCCTACATCTTCACCGGCCTGCGCATCACGCTCGGCGTCGGCTGGATGGTGCTGATCGTCTCGGAAATGATGGCCACCTCGCGCGGGCTCGGCTGGTACATCGACCAGCAGTACCAGAACAACAAGGTGGAATCGCTGGCCAACATCATTGTCTGCATCTTCATCATCGGGATTATCGGTGCGGTGCTCGACCGCGTCATGTTCATCCTGCACAAGGCCGTCAGCTTCAACGAAGACGAGGTGTCCGCATGAGTGCCGTACTGGAAATCGAGAAGGTCTCCAAGAGTTTCGGGCACAACGGACACACATCCGAAATCCTGCACGATATCAACCTTAGCGTGGACAAAGGCGAGTTCGTAGCCATCGTCGGCTTTTCCGGAACCGGGAAAACCACGCTGATCAACCTGCTGGGCGGGCTCGAGACACCGACCTCCGGCTCGGTCACCTGCAACGGGAAACCGGTCACCGGACCGGGTCCCGAGCGTGGCATCATCTTTCAGAACTATTCGCTGATGCCCTGGCTTACCGTGCGCGGCAATGTCTCCGTCGCTGTTCACGAAACGCGCAAGGACCTATCCGTGGCCGACCGCAAGAAGGAGGTCGAAAAGTATGTGGACATGGTCAACCTGCTACCGGCGATCGACAAGCGCCCCGGCGAGCTGTCCGGCGGTATGCGCCAGCGCGTTTCCGTGGCGCGCGCCCTATCGATGAACCCCGAGATCCTGCTGATGGACGAACCGCTCAGCGCGCTCGATGCGCTGACCCGCGCCGTACTGCAGGATCAGATTCTCGAAATCTGGCGCCGGGAAAAGAAAACCATCGTACTCATCACCAACGATGTCGACGAAGGCATTTTGATGGCCGACCGGATCATTCCGCTCAACATCGGGCCGAAGGCCACGCTCGGCCCCTCGTTTCCGGTCGATATCGAGCGGCCGCGCAACCGCAAGACCATGAACCACGATCCGCACTTCAAACGGATCCGAAACGACGTCAACCTATACCTCAACGAGCAGCGGCGCGTGCACAAGGAGACCGCCAGCATCGATGCAAAACCGGCCACGGTACTGCCGGACATCGAACCGGCCCACATGAAGAAGGAATACGCGTGGAGATAAAAACGTGAGAATGGTCACGACTCACGCGAAGCGAGGCTGGAGCCTGTGACAGCAACGGAACGAAGTGAAGTGGCAATCGCCACGAACTTAAACCTAACACCTGAAACTTAAAACCATGAAGAGCTACACCCACACCCACTATCTCGACCTGATCAACCTGAGCAAGATCTACCCCACCAAGAAGGGGCCCTTCACCGTACTGGAAAAATTCAACCTCCAGGTCGTGGAAGGCGAGTTTGTCTGCCTCATCGGTCACAGCGGCTGCGGCAAGTCCACCATCCTCACCATGGTGGCCGGACTGAATGAAATCAGCGGCGGCAACGTGACCCTGGCCGGGCACGAAATCGACGGGGCGGGCCCCGAGCGCGCCGTGGTCTTCCAGTCCCCCAGCCTGCTGCCCTGGCTGTCGGCCTACGAAAATGTCATGCTTGGCGTCAAGCAGGCCTATGGAAGCGCCACCAAGAAGGATCGCGACCAGATCGTGCGCTACTACCTCGAATCGGTCGGGCTGCGCGACAACATGGACAAGAAGCCGACGGAGCTGTCGCAGGGCATGTGCCAGCGCGTCGGCATTGCCCGCGCCTTCGCGCTCAAGCCCAAGCTGATGATCCTCGACGAACCGCTCGGCATGCTGGATGCGCTCACCAAACAGGAACTGCAGGATCTCTTCGTCAAGCTGCACGCCGAACACCAGCTCACCACGCTGATGGTCACGCACGATGTCGACGAGGCCCTCTACCTGTCTGATCGCGTGGTGATGATGACGAATGGACCGCATGCCACGCTCGGCGACATTCTGGAAAACACGCTCCCTCGCCCCCGTATCCGTGAAGAGATTTTTGAACATCCCGACTATTACCGGCTCCGCGACCATCTGATCGACTTCCTGGAAGAGCAGGACGAGAAGAAGGACGCGATGAAGAAGACCGGGACCGAAGGATAACGCTGTTAAAACAAAGGAGAATCCAAACATGAAGACCAACACCCGTATCGTACTGGCTGCCGCAACACTGTCCCTGGCATCCGCCGCTCACGCCGAGAACGGCGTTGAGCTGTTCCAGAGCATCATGTCGCAGACCAACCACACCCTCATTCCCACGCTGGAATGGCGCGCACGTTATGAATATGGCGAACAGGACGGTCTCGATCCCGCGCATGCCGCCACCCTGCGGGCCCGTGCCGGCTTGCAGTCGCAGGACTACAGCGGCTTTAGCGGCTTGATCGAATTCGAGGCCACCCGGGCCCTTGATACTTCGAGCTACCGCGCGGCCAACGTACACGGCGACCCGGCCAACACGGTCATCGCCGATCCGGAAAGCACGGAGCTCAACCGGGCGCAGTTGCAGTTCAAACGCAACAACAACCTGATCATCGGCGGCCGCCAGCGCATCATCCTCGACAACGCCCGCTTTGTCGGCAACGTCGGATGGAGACAGAACGAACAGACCTACGACGCGGTGTCTTATAAGAACACCATGGTCAAAGACCTGTCGCTCTACTACGCCTACATTTCCCGCGTGAACCGTATTTTCGGATCCGGCGCACCCGGTGGAACCGGCACCGCCGACTTTGACTCCGACTCCAGTCTCTTCAATGTGTCGTACAGCGGTCTCGAGAACCAGAAGCTCACGGCCTATGCCTACCTGCTCGACTTCGACAACTCGCCGCCGAACTCGTCGGATACCGTCGGCGCAAGTGCCGCGTATAAGAGCAAGATCGCCGATAATTATGCCTTTGATGGCTATGCCGAGTTTGCCTATCAGAAGGATGGCGGCAGCAATCCGAACAGCTATGAAGCGCCTTATCTGCATGTGAACGGCAAGATCGCCCGTGAAGGATATTCCGGACTGCTCGGGCTGGAAGTGCTGGGCTCCGACGGTGATACCTTCAGTTTCCGCACGCCGCTGGCTACGGGACATAAATTCAACGGATGGAACGACCAGTTCCTAACCACCCCGGACAATGGTTTGCAGGATTTCTACCTCGGGTTCGGCATTCCCGTGCCGAAAGTTCCGCTGAAGTTCTTCTACCACAGCTTCTCTTCGGATGAAGGCTCCATAAACTATGGGCAGGAATTCGACGCCGTGGCCGTGCACAAAATCAGCCCGAAGATGAAGGCCATTGCAAAGGCGTCCTACTTCGCTGCGGGAGACGACATTGCCATGTATAGCAACGACCGCACCCGCTTCTCGCTGGAACTGGACTACAAATACTAATCTTCATTCATCCTCACCTCCAGCCGGCGGCGCGCAAGCGCCGTCGGCACCCCCCTGCAACCGACTAGATCCACATGAAGTTGGAGCATCTGACCATGACCGAACCGAAAGGTCCTGCACTCGACCCCGTCGTTGTTATCGGCAACGGCATGGTGGGACATCGCTTCTGCCGTTCGCTTCGCAAGCACGATGCCACCACACCGGTCATTGTGCTGGGCCGGGAACACGAACCGGCCTATGACCGGGTCAACCTGACCCGTCTGGTTTCAGAACCCCGCCGCGAATCCCTTTATCTCGACCCAACCGATTGGTATGCCGCCAACAACATTGAGCTTCGGCTGGGAGAATCGACCGAATCCGTCGATCCCGCCGCAAAAACCGTCACCACCGCCAGCGGCGAAACCATTCCCTATGGCAAACTGGTGATCGCCAGCGGCTCCACGCCCTGGATGCCACCCATCCCCGGCGCCGACGGCACATCCGTCTTCCCCTACCGCACCATGGAGGACATCGACAACATCCGGCGCTCCGCCGCCAACGGACAGTCCGCCGTAGTTATCGGAGGAGGCCTGCTGGGACTGGAGGCGGCGGAAGCCCTGCAGCAGCTGGGACTCACGGTACATGTACTGGAGATCGCCGACTACCTCATGCCGCAGCAGCTCGATGCCGAAGGCGGCATCCTGCTCAAGGAAGAGGTTTCCCAACTGGGCATCTATGTCCGCACCCGCTGCCAGACGCAGGAAATCAACGATCTAAACGGCCGCAAGGAACTCAAATTTACCGACGGCTCATCCCTCGTTTGCGACCTGGTGGTCATCTCCGCCGGCATTCGTCCGGAGACCTCCTTTCTGGAGGGCACGCCCATACACCGCAATCCGAAAGGCGCCGTCTCCATCAACGACGGCCTTGAAACCAGCGATCCCCATGTGTTTGCCATCGGGGAATGCGCCTCATTTGAAGGCAGCGTGTACGGGCTGGTTGCTCCGGGCTATCAGATGGCCGACACACTCGCCCGCCGTCTGTCCGGAGAAAACGTTTCATTCCGCAAGCCCGACCTGAGTGCCAGGCTTAAGGTCATGGATATCCAGGTGGCGGCACTCGGCGACTACCATCAAGCCGAAAGCGTATCCGAAACGCGGGTCTTCTCGAAGATCACGGCACGCTCCGGTCCCTGCTACCGCAAGCTGATCCTCATGAAACGGCGGGTCATCGGCATCATGGCGGTGGGCCCGTGGGACAGTCTGCCCTCCATCGAAAACGCCATGGAAACCAGGCTGAAGCTGTCCTGGAAACAGATTCGGCATTTCGAGGAAACCGGCGAACTCTTTGCACCAAGCAAGGATCCGGCCGTGCTGCACTGGTCGCCGGAAACCAAGGTCTGCAACTGCATGATGATCAACAAGGCCACCCTGGTGGAGGCCATCGAGTCCGGTTGCACAACGGTCGAAGCCCTGCAGTCCCGAACGCTGGCCGGCACCGTTTGCGGCAGTTGCAAGCCGGTGCTGGGCGACCTCGTTGGAGCCCCCGCCCTACCCGTCCGGATTCCGGCATCGGCCTGCGTGGTGTTGTCCTGTTCCATCCTTTCCCTTTTCGGCGTCTGTGCCACCGTATTCGGATCGCCCATGGCCTATGCCGATTCGGTCGAACTCTACTGGTACAAGGTCGACCAACTGTGGCGAGACGGCATACTCAAGCAGATTTCCGGCTACACGCTACTCGCGCTTTGCCTCTTCGCCCTTTGGCTTTCCGTCCAGAAACGCTTCGCGTCGCTCAAGCTCGGCAACTATTCCGTCTGGCGCGCCATCCACACCGCCACCGGACTGCTGACGCTGGGTCTGCTTTTCGTGCATACCGGTTTCCATCTGGGCTCAAACTTCAATTCATGGCTCATGCTTACCTTCGCCCTGCTCAACCTGCTCGGCGGGGTCTCGGGCATTTTCAGCGGACTGGAAGCCAAGACGGATTCGGGTATCGGCATCGCCAGCCGGCGGCTTAAGCCGATCGCGACCTGGGCACATATTCTTCTCTTCTGGCCCATTCCGGTTCTCGTGATCTTCCACATTGTTTCGGTGTACTACTGGTGATTTTTCCCATGGGATTGTTTAGCAAGAAAGGATGGATCTGGATGGTCTGGATCGCCGCCAGCCTGATTGGGACCGGCATGCTCGCCCGCAAAATGTTTGCCGGCGATGACAAGCGCATGTTCCTGCCCGGACAGACGAGCGCCGGCCACTACCAGATCGAGCTGCGCTGCGACGAATGCCATACGCCGGGCATGGGCGTGAAGCAGGATGCCTGCGTCCGGTGCCATGGCGAAGAACTGAAAGCTACGCACGATGCCCATCCCAAAGCCAAGTTCGACGATCCGACCAAGGCGTACCTGCTCAAGCAGATCAAGGCGGATGAATGCATTACCTGCCACACAGAACACAATCCCGACGCCACGCACCCCATGGGCGTGACCGTTCCGCTGAACTACTGCGCCTTCTGCCACCAGGAGGTCGGCGACAACCGTCCCTCCCACAAAGGCCTCGGATTCGACACCTGCGCCACGGCCGGTTGCCACAACTTCCACGACAACCGCGCACTCTATGAACGGTTCCTCCAGCAGCATGCCGATGAGCCGGCCCTGCTGACCAACCAGCTGGTCGCGGCACTCGGTGAACCGCGCGTGATGGGAGAATCGTTGGGCATGGGCGATGCCGATGCTTCGGGACCGGACGAACTGGTCGCGGATTGGGCGGACAGCCTCCACGCCACACAAGGCGTCAACTGCACCGCCTGCCACAACGAAGGAAACGAGGACTGGACCGATCATCCGGCACCGTCCGCCTGCGCCGGTTGCCACAAGGAAAATGTCGATGGTTGGATGGCCGGACGGCACGGCATGCGCGTGGCCGCAGGGCTTTCGCCCATGACGCCCGCCATGGCCCGCCTGCCCATGCAACCGCATTCGCTGCACCGCGAACTCGACTGCTCCTCCTGCCACGGCGCGCACGGCTACAACACCCGCCATGCCGCAGTCGATGCCTGCCTGGAATGCCATGCCGACGACCATTCGCTGGCCTACAGGAACACCACCCACTTCAAACTCCTGGAAAGCGGAACCGGTGCCTCCTGTGCAACCTGCCATATGCCGCGCACGGAAAACGAAGAAGGACGCATGATCGTGCAGCACAACCAGAACGACAACCTGCGCCCCAACGAAAAAATGGTGCGAAGCGTATGCATGGACTGCCACGGAACCGATTTCAGCCTTCAGGCGCTGGCCGACCCGAATCTTGTGGACACCTGCTACGACGGTCCACCCGCCGGCGACCTTAAGACCATGGAGATGATCCGTACCCGCATGGTGGAGATTGAGGAACGGCGAAAACGCATCGCCGAACGGCAGGCGCAAGCACAGGCCAACGGCATCGACGAAGACGATCTGTGAACGAGAAGGCGGCAAGTGCCGCAACTAACCAAAAGGAGCAAGAAAATGAAGGCAATGAAATGGATCCCCGCAACCATGGCCGTAGGAACAATCGCCTTGCTGGCAACCCAGACCGGCTGTGAAGAAAAGGCCAGCGCATCGACCGGCATTGATCCGAAGATCGTGGCCGACAGCCTGTTCACGGTCATGGAGGCCGACCGGGCATCGTATACCAAGCACGTCATCAAGCGCGTGAAGGCCGAGGGAGCGATTGACGCAAACGAATACTGGGAGGACAGCGGAAACAAAGACCTGCCTCTGCCGGCCCAGATGTTCCGCATGGCCGCCGAACGCGCCAAGGATTCGAAGCACAACTCATCCGGCTTCTTCTACCAGCTGAAATCGCCCTGGCCGATCAACAAGCAGAACAAACCGGTCACCGATGTCGAGAAGGAAGGCTTCGACTTCATCGTCGCCAACAAGGGCGCGGAACCGTTCTATGCCGAAGAAACACTCGATGGCAAAAAATACTTCACGGCCATCTATGCCGACGTCGGTGTCTCCTCGGCCTGCATCAATTGTCACAATGGACATGCAGATACACCGAAGAGCGACTTTGCATTGGGCGACGTCATGGGTGGTGTGGTTCTGCGAATCCCGATGTCATAAAACGAATCCAAACAAAGGAGAAAACCATGTTTAATCTATTCAAAAAGAACCCCAAAACAGAACCGGCGGCAGCAGGACTTCCGACCCCCGAACAGGTCAAGCTCGTACAGGAAAGCTGGGCGATGGTTGAGCCGATCGCGGATACGGCCGCGGAACTCTTCTACGGCCGCCTCTTTTCCACCGCACCGGAAGTCAAGCCGCTCTTCAGTGGCGACATGAAGGCGCAGGGAAAAAAACTGATGGCCATGATCACCGTCGCCGTCAAGGGCCTGTCCAACCTCGAGTCAATCGTACCCGCCGTGCAGGACCTCGGGAAGCGGCACGTGAAGTACAACGTGAAGGAAGAGCATTATGCCGTCGTCGGCTCCAGCCTGCTCTGGACGCTGGAAAAAGGCCTGGGCGACAAGTTCACCCCCGACACCAAGGAGGCTTGGACGACCGTTTACGGCGTACTCGCCACCACCATGATCGACGCCGCCAAAACGGCTTAGGGCGCGTTGCACCATCCACTAGGCAGGCATGGAAATCCGATCCGGATTCCCATGCCTGCTTGAACTTGCCGCACGACCGTCAACCCCGTTGGCCTGCGCCCACATTTGTAGATAAAGACGATAATATATTACATATATGTGAAATCCGTGCTCTCCCCGGTGGACAAAACCGATCCCCCTCCATAATTCACCAGTATTTAACGAGTCATATATCATTAATTATGAAGTTCTTACACGCTCTACAACGCTATCGGAACCACCCGAGATCGCTTGGTATAGTGCATGCTAAAAGGGGTTCATTAATTTAGGACCAATTCGGTATACATATGAATTTATCTACCAACACCAATAATGGATGCTGCGGTGGTGGTTGCTCGGGAAACAAACCCAAG
>JBNLGU010000054.1:0-19641 GCA_050306215.1 Pontiella sp. | reverse complement strand
GGATGAAACGGTTGGCACGTTTTTTGTATAGGGGACAGGTGTGAACATGATCTACACGCTTCCGCATGGGGCGGGAGCTGATAACGAAAGGAGTGCAGAACATGTATTGGACTACTGACAGAGCATGGAGCCCGTTTGCGGAGCTAAGGTCTTTGCAGCGGGAAATGAACCGTCTGTTCGACGGCTACGAAGGCGGAACAGCGATGTCCCGCTTCCCTGCGCTCAATGTGTGGGGCAATTCGGAAAACGTGATCGTGACCGCGGAGCTTCCCGGACTGGAAGTCGACGACCTGGACATTAATGTCGTCAACAACCAGCTCACCATCAAGGGAGAACGCAAGGGCGAAAAGCCGGCGGAAGATGCGACGTGCCATCGCCGCGAACGCGAAACCGGCCAGTTTGTACGTACCGTTCGTCTCCCGTATGCGGTCGAAAACGACAAAGTTACGGCGGCCTACCGCAACGGCGTACTGACCATCACGCTGCCGCGCCACGAGGCCACGAAGCCGAAACGGATTGAAATCAAAACCAATTAACGAGGAGTTGAACACCAAGACACCAAGGACGCAAAGGAACACAAGGCCTAGACACATCAGACTTCGTGAGCTTCGTGCCTTCGTGTTTAACCAATGCAACAACGGGAGGTTTAAGATGAAAGACAAACAGGACAAGAGTCTCGAAAAGGTAAACCGCGAAGAGATGGAGCCCGTGCGCAATGAACGGACCTATGTCCCGGTTACGGACATCTATGAAAAGGATGATGCGATTCTCGTGCGATGCGACATGCCCGGTGTGACGCAGGATGCGGTCGATATCCATCTCGATAACTATGAGCTGGAAATCACGGGCACGCAAAGTGGTGAAAAGCCTGAAGGGTACGACCTGCTCATCGGAGAGTACGACACCGGTGTATTCCGCCGCAAATTCAGCATTCCACAGTTGATCGACCGCGATCAGATCCGCGCCCGGCTGCACAACGGCGTGCTCGATATCGAACTGCCCAAGGCCGAGCAGGCCAAACCGCGCAAGATCGAAATTACGACGGGAGGTTAATGGTTCGAAGGAGGTGCATAACACATGAAGGACAAACTGATACCTTGGAAAAGGAAAGGCGAGCTGCCCAGGCGGTGGCAGACTGAGGATCCCTTCGACGTGCTCCACCGGGAAATCAATGAGCTGTTCGATGGCTACTATCAGGGCTTCGGCGGCCTGGGCCGCCGCATGGCCGGAAGCGCGGGCTTCGAGCTGTCGGAAACCTACGACGAAATCCGGGTCAAGGTCGAGCTGCCCGGCATGGATGAAAAGGACATCGCGGTGGAACTTGAGGAGGACATGCTGGTCATCCGCGGCGAGCGAAAAGAGGAAAAGGAAACCCAGAAGCGGAACTACCATGTTTCCGAGATGAGCTACGGTGGTTATTACCGGACCATTCCACTCCCAGCCAAGGTCGACCGCGAAAAAGCCAAGGCCAAATTCAAGCGCGGCGTGCTCACCCTTGCGCTGCCGAAAATGGAGGCCGCCAAAGCGCAATGCAAGCGGATCCCGGTCTCCTCCGACTAACACAAACACCCGGCTTCGGCCGGGTTTTTTATTGCAAGCCGGGCGGCTGAAGGCCGGTGACGGTTCAATGGCGGATGATGCGTTCGCCTATGCGGCTTCGGTGCACAGCTCGTCGACGTTGGGGCCCTGGAACCTCAAGTTGCAGTGCACCGGCTATGACTATGGTGCCGACTTTAATGATCCGGCAGCATCCGACGATCTGATTCAAATGGGGGCCTACGATTATGCGACCCCGATTGCCACTCGGGGCGTCGTTCCCGCAGCAACGCTCTCCTACACTTGGGATGCAGCGCGCTATGACTGGCTCGACTCCATCACGTTCTTTGCCGAAGCCAGCGCCATTCTCAAGGATGGCGAGGACAATGCCGGCGACGACCTGAATAACAGTTACATGAATTCCATAGGCGCCGCCATCGCCTGTGGTGGATGGTACACCTACGTCGAATATGCCAGCGCCAACGGAAACTATTTCGTCGGTCCCGGCGGCGACTTTGGCGCCAATGCCGCCGATGAGTGGGAAGGCCGTTTCAACATTAACTTTGGCTACTACTTCTAATCGAAAACAACGGCCTGAAAGAAGCCCTCGCATCCCCTGCCTCATGGGCTGGAGTGCGATTTCTCTCGGAATCGTTTGCGCCGTCCGCGTCATTGAAACGGTACGCGGGTTGCGGGATGCATGGGGGCCCAAGCCTGGTGCGCCACTTTTTTTTCGGCTTTGTTTCAGGCCTTGAATTACACATTTCCTCCGGTTCCAATAGCTTGCGAAACAGGACGGAAAATTGCGTGTTTCGGCGGTAAAAAAATACTTTGAACATTGTGCCTTCGGGATTAGTCTTCTGTTTACAACGAGCGCGCGGTATGGGTATGTCGCACGTACATCTGAATAGAAAACCAACAAGAAAGGAGCCGATGTAATGTATACATCAACACAGCTTAAATCCGCACCTTCTTACTTTGAGGCACAGCACGCCGGTGCCCATATTCCGGTCGAAGTCCAGTTTCGACATATGCGCGAGTCAAAGCGGGTTCAATGGTTGGTGGAACAAATGATGGAGCGGTTCGATAAATACCCGCTCTCCGGTGCCAAGGCCTATGTGGTGGTCGACGAAACGCATCACCGCGAAAAAACGGGCGTCTTTCAGGTAAAGGTGAAGCTCCACGTTCCCGGCGAACGCCTCTACGTGGCCCACAGCTCCGAACAAACCGGCATGCACGACGGAGTCTACGCCGCCATTGCAGACGTCTTCGACAGTATTGAAAAGCAGCTGGTCAAGCGGCACGGCCGACGTTCGATTCGCCGCACTCATAAGGCTGAACAGGAAGCCGCCTGATTCATCACCCCCATGGTGGAAACGGTGGCGGGGCCCTCTGGAGCAATCCAGGGGGCTTTCTTTTTTCACCACGAAGATCCTGACGCGGGAAAACCGCACCCCGACGGATTGGTACGACAAAATGATTATGGACAGAATGATTCGGTTACGGCGCGGCGTAACCGGAATTAATTGCCGTAAGCATGTAATGCCGGAACTCAGGGCGAAGCCCGTGGATCCGGCAAAAACGCCGCATAGAAGCCGGACCCCAATCTCCGGCTCCACCGATTGCTCAACCGGTTCTAACGGATTTCTTAACCACAGAGAGCCTGGCGTGGCATAGCCGCAAACAAACAGGGTCACAAGACCATGGATAACAAGACCATTTATTCCAACCGTCCTTTGGCCCAATCGTCTTGCTATCAATCGTCATGTAAAGCCCATCAAAAAAACGTGCACAGAAAACAAGTATTCGACGGATAGTAGTCCAGAGGACACGAATGATTTAAAAGAGTAGGGCACGATCGACGGAATGATTTGTTCTCGCAGAACGCGGGAAAGCCGCAACCCAACGGATTGGTACGACAAGATAATTATGGACAGAATGATTCGGTGCGGAATGAAAGGGGTAGAATGAATGCGTCGGAATCTTATTCATCTAACGCCCGAATATCCTGACAGTCCGTCCCCGTAAAATACGGAGAACCTGAAGTATTCTGTCCATAATCATTCTGTCTATAGGACTCTCCGTTTTGTGTTCTCCACGCTCTTTCCCGACAAATAAAAACCTTCCGATCGAGTGCGTCGCGCTCCAGATGTGACAATCTTTTACCGGGAACGAAGCAGGATGTATCGTCTACATGGGTGCGACATGATGGCGCAGGTGGGACAGGGGAGGGGGCGGATGTGGGACATGTGGCGCAGTCCGCTCTGTGGGCGGATGGTGCTGGATGTTGAGGATGTATGTCTTAAGTACTTTATAACTAGTGCCTAATGACTGGTGACTGGTGCCTTCTCTTCGCTGGCACACTTCGTGATATAGGGCAGTCGTCGAAAGTGACACACCAATTTATCTAAAGGAGTAAAATTATGAGTACAGCAGGATCTAAAGTATTGGGTATCGACCTCGGTACCACGAACTCGTGCATGGCCATCATGGAAGGTGGCGAGCCGACGGTTATCCCGAATGCGGAAGGCGGACGCACGACCCCGTCGATCGTGGCGTTCACGAAGAGCGGCGAACGTCTGGTCGGCACCGCGGCCAAGCGCCAGGCGGTAACCAACCCGAAGCACACGGTTTTTTCGATCAAGCGTTTCATGGGCCGCAAGTACAGCGAAGTGGAGCATGAAATCCATCTGGTGCCTTACGAAGTGGTCAAGGCCAGCAATGGCGACGCCCACGTAAAGATCGACGACAAGGTATACAGCCCGCCGGAGATCTCGGCGATGATCCTGCAGAAGCTGAAGGCTGATGCGGAAGCCTACCTCGGCGAAACCATTTCGCAGGCGGTCATTACCGTGCCGGCCTATTTCAACGACTCACAGCGCCAGGCTACAAAGGACGCGGGTAAGATCGCCGGCCTCGAAGTACTACGCATCATCAACGAGCCGACCTCGGCCTCGCTGGCCTACGGCCTCGACAAGAAGTCGGAAGAAAAGATTGCAGTATACGACCTCGGCGGCGGCACGTTCGATATTTCGATCTTGGACATCGGCGATGGCGTATTCGAAGTGGCGGCCACCAACGGTGACGGCCATCTTGGCGGCGACGACTTTGACCAAAAGATCATCAACTGGCTGGTGGACGGCTTCAAGTCGGAGCAGGGCATCGACCTCTCCAGCGATCCGATGGTGCTGCAACGCCTGAAGGAAGCGGCGGAAAAGGCGAAGTGCGAACTCTCCAGCTCGCAGTCCACCGATATCAACCTGCCGTTCATCACGGCTGATGCCAGCGGACCGAAGCACTTGAACGTTACGTTGAGCCGCGCCAAGCTTGAAGAGCTGTGCGACGACTTGATCGACAAGGCGATTTCGCCGGTGAAGACCTGCTTGAAGGATTCCGGATTGAGCCAGTCGGAAATCGATGAAGTGATCCTGGTGGGTGGTTCCACCCGCATGCCCAAGGTGCAGACCTCCGTTAAGGACATCTTCGGCAAGGAGCCCCACAAGGGCGTCAACCCGGACGAAGTGGTGGCCATTGGCGCCTCGATCCAGGGCGGCGTACTCAAGGGCGAAGTCAAAGACGTGCTTCTGCTCGACGTCACTCCTCTTACATTGGGTATTGAAACCCTGGGCGGCGTAGCCACCCCGCTCATCGAGCGCAATACCACCATTCCGGCCAAGAAGAATGAAATCTTCTCGACCGCCGCCGACAACCAGCCGGCCGTGGAAATCCACGTCCTGCAGGGCGAACGCAAGATGGCGAAGGACAACAAGACCATTGGTCGCTTCAACCTCGACGGTATTCCGCCGGCGCCTCGCGGTACCCCGCAGATCGAAGTGACCTTCGACATCGATGCCAACGGTATCCTGAAGGTGAGCGCAAAGGATCTGGGTACCGGTAAGATGCAGCACATCACCATCACTGCTTCGAGCGGCCTCTCCGATGAGGATATCGATGCCATGGTGAAGGATGCCGAAGCGCATGCCTCCGAAGATGCCAAGATCCGCGAGAAGGTCGACCTGAAGAACCAGGCGGACTCCACCGTCTTCCAGACCGAAAAGTTCCTGAAGGAAAACGGCGACAAGATTCCGGCCGACAAGAAGGCCGAGGTCGAAGCGGCCATCGAGCCGGTCAAGAAGGCGCTTGAAGCCGAGGACTACGACGGCATGAAGAGCGCCATGGAAGCCCTCAACGAAAAGATGCAGGCGGCCGCGACGGAAATGTATGCGAACGCCCAGCAGCAGGGTGGTGCGGAAGGGGCATCCGATGCCGGCGCTTCGTCCGAAGGTGAAAAGAGCGCCTCCGATGTCGAGGAAGCCGACTTCGAAATGATGGACGACGACGAAAACAAGAAGTAGAGAGATTTCATCGGACGAATCTGTCGGGTTGGACTGATTCGTCCGGTTCCTATATGAAAACGGCGGAGGGTTCCGCCGAGAGTGTAAACCAAACAAGGAGAGATACATCCATGAAGATTAAACCATTGGGCGAACGCGTACTGGTTGAGCCGATCAAGGAAGAGGAAGCCATTAAGGGCGGAATCATCATTCCCGATTCAGCCAAAGAAAAGCCGCAGGAAGGCAAGGTTATTGCCGTGGGAACCGGCAAGATTGACGAAAACGGAAAGAAAGTTCCGTTCAATGTCAAGAAGGGCGATATCGTACTCATGCCGAAATATGGCGGCACCGAGGTCAAGGTGGACGGCAAGGAATACCAGATTGTGCGCGAAGACGATATCCTCGCGGTAATTGGTTAATCGAATTTAGAAAGGAACATTCAATATGGCTAAACAGATTATTTTTGATGTAGAAGCCCGCGACGCCATGCTGCGCGGTGTTGAAAAGCTGAGCAACGCGGTCAAGGTTACGCTGGGCCCGAAAGGACGCAACGTGATCCTCGACAAGAAGTTCGGCGCTCCGAATGTCACCAAGGACGGGGTCTCCGTGGCGAAGGAAATCGAGCTCGAAGATGCGTTCGAGAACATGGGTGCCCAGATGGTGAAGGAAGTCGCCTCCAAGACCTCCGACATCGCTGGCGACGGTACCACCACCGCGACCGTTTTGGCCGAAGCGATCTACCGCGAAGGTCTGAAGAACGTCACCGCCGGTGCCAACCCGATGAGCCTGAAGCGCGGTATCGACAAGGCGGTTGAAGCCATGGTCGAGCAGCTCAGCAAGCTCAGCAAGAAGGTCAAGACCAGCGAAGAAATCGCCCAGGTCGGTACCATCTCCGCCAACGGCGACGAAACCATCGGCAGCATTATCGCCGAAGCCATGGACAAGGTCGGCAAGGACGGCACCATTACCGTTGAGGAAGCCAAGTCCATCGAAACCACACTGGATGTGGTCGAAGGCATGCAGTTCGACAAGGGCTACCTTTCGCCGTACTTCGTGACCAATCCGAATACCATGGACGCGGTACTGGAAGATCCCTACATCCTGCTGTTCGAGAAAAAGGTTTCCAACCTGCAGGATATGCTTCCGCTGTTGCAGAACGTGGCCAAGACCGGTAAGCCGTTCATGATCATCGCCGAAGATATTGAAGGCGAAGCCCTGGCAACATTGGTAGTCAACAAGTTGCGCGGCACCCTGAACGTCTGCGCCGTCAAGGCGCCTGGCTTCGGCGACCGCCGCAAGGCGATCATGGAAGATTTGGCTGTCCTGACCGGCGGCAAGTTCATTACCGAAGACCTCGGCATCAAGCTCGAGAGCGTTACGCTCGACGATCTCGGCACCGCCAAGCACGTTAGTGTTAGCAAGGACGACACCACGATCGTTGAAGGTGCCGGCAAGACCACCGCCATCAAGGCCCGTATCGACCAGATCCGTCGCCAGATCGAGGAAACCACTTCCGACTACGACCGCGAAAAGCTCCAGGAACGCCTGGCCAAGCTGGCCGGCGGCGTGGCCGTGATCAACGTCGGTGCTGCGACCGAAGTTGAAATGAAGGAAAAGAAGGACCGCGTGGAAGACGCCCTGCACGCCACCCGCGCTGCGGTTGAAGAGGGTATCGTTCCTGGTGGCGGCGTTGCGCTGCTCCGCGTCCAAAAGGCCCTCGATAAGGTTGTAGCCGAAGGCGACGAGGCTGTAGGTGTGGAAATCGTCCGCAAGGCGATCGAAGCCCCGCTCCGCCAGCTGGTGGCTAATGCCGGAGAAGAAGGCGCCATCGTGGTTCAGGAAGTCAAGAAGGGCAAGCAGACCTATGGCTACAACGTAGCTACCGGCCAGTATGTCGACATGATTGCCGCAGGTATCATCGATCCGGCCAAAGTGACGCGTTCGGCCCTGCAGAACGCCGCTTCCATTGCCGGCCTGTTGCTGACCACCGAGTGCATGGTTACCGACCTTCCGGAAAAGAATCCGGCTCCGGCCATGCCCGACATGGGTGGCATGGGCGGCATGATGTAATCAGACAACATTTAGGAGTGCGCTGACCTTGGTCTGCGCTTTTTAAAGCGGCGACTTAAGGTCGCCGCACTCCATAATGGCGATTTCCGCCCCTGAAATGGGGGCGGAATTTGTCGTAAATGGCGTTTGACGGCGCAGGGCGGGGTGCTATACTACGCGCCGCTTTTTTATCTAAATACTAGGGACTTGCGAATATTTTCCGATTCCCCAAACCGGTTGATCATTGCGGAGCAACACTATGAACCTGAACTACCTGAATATCGCGGAAGAGAAGATTCCCAACATTCCCATGCTGGTGAACCTGATTTCCTATCGTACCCGTCAACTCAATGCCGGTGCACGTCCGATGGTTAAGCCGGATCATCCGGAACAGGACAACCACGACATCGTGCTTAAGGAAATCGCCGAAGGCCTGTTGACAGCCGAAATGGCCTTTTCGCAGGAAGAGGCGGAAATCCCCGGACTCGATTTCGATACCTCGATCCTTCTGTAAACCGAAGGATATTCTGTTTCCGCAAGACCCAAAGCCCTTCGGGGATTTGGGTTTTTGCTTTAGCTAAACAGTTTGTATCGGCAGATTCTGGCATACATTCGACAAAATGATTAAGGACAGAATAATTTGCTTCGCAGCGGCTGGTGAAAAAACGTTTTGTCCTTAACCATTTTGTCGTAGAAGTTCTGTGGTCTGGATGTATTAGATGGCTGGAAAGAACAAAAAAAAGAAGAACGATCCGGCGGCGGGGGTGCTGGCCACCAACCGCAAGGCGTTGCGCGACTATAGCATTCTCGAACAGATCGAGACCGGGATCGTGCTGACGGGAACCGAAGTGAAATCGGTCAAGCAGGGGCATTTGAGCATTCAGGAGGGCTACATCCACATCGATGAACGGCTTGAGGCCTGGTTGGTCGGATGCACGATCCAGCCCTACGAACAGGGCAATATCTTCAACCACAACCAGACGCGCGAACGCAAGTTGTTGATGCACCGCAAGGAGATCGAGCGCTTGTACGGAAAGATCCGCGAAAAGGGACTGACCATCGTACCGCTTAAGGTCTACCTCGTGCGCGGCAAGGTGAAGGTCAAGATCGGGCTGGCCCGGGGCAAGAACGTGGTCGACAAGCGCGAAACCATCAAGAAACGCGAGTCCGACCGAGATACCCAGCGCGCCATGCGGAATTATAATGGTTAGCCGCTAGCCGGGCTCGAAAAGTGCACAAAAAAGGGATCGCCGAGGCGATCCCTTTCGTGCATCCAGAAGCCGAACGCCCTAGAACTGGTAACGGATGGATCCGAACAGGGTGTAGTCCGAGTAGCCGCTCGCCACGCGGGCATCGAGGTCGGCCCGCAGTTCCATGTATTCGCCCACCTTGGCGGCCAAGCCACCTCCGATCTTGATGATGTCGGATTCCGGTGCCTGCATCTGCAGGTTGTAGGTTCCGGCAAGGCCCACCACTGAATAGTTCAGGTCTTCTTCGCGGGCATTGAACTCGTGAAGCCAGAAAGCCCGCAGTTCGGGCTTGAGGATCATGTCGCCCATGGCTGTGTAGAAGCCCACGTTGCAACCAATCGCGCTCTGCAGATAGAAGTTGTCGAAGCTATCCACCTTGCGGGGGAGGGCCGTTGTGCTGGTTTCGGTATAGCTGTCCTGGGAGTAGTAGTTGCCCAGCAATGAAGCCTGCGGTGTGATGACCAGGTAGTTCCCAATGATTTCCTTTCCGCCGCCAAAGTAGATCGCCACGTTCTGCGTATCGTACTTGGCTTTGGTATCAAAAACGGTTCCGAGCGATGAATCCACCGAGCTGCTACCATAGATGAGGCTGGCATCGGCGAACCAGTCGATGGTGCCGGCGGATGCATAGACCGAAGCAATCTTGGTGCTGGTATCGGTGGAGGCGCCGTTGTCCTTATCCATCGTTGAATTTGCCGATCCTCCGGCTACGCCAAACAGGATGCCATCGGCTACGGCCAAGTCGGCACCGATCAGGATGCCATTGACATTTCCATTGTAGCCATCGAAACCGCTGTCGGCCGACCGGTCTGCCCTGGTTCTGAATCCGGTGATCCATCCCTGCAGTTCCTGGTCTTCCAGATGGGGCCCTTGCGCCCCGGTCGGAGCACCGGTTTCGGTGCTGGCGGCACCCATGCGGGTCCGGGTATTGTCGGCGCGCTTAGTCAGCTGTTCCGCGACCGATTGCAGGCCCATGTTGATGACGTTGTGCGCCGGCGCGGAACTCATCTTCTCGCCGTAGTAGTTGTCGAAGGCGTTGTAGATTTCGCGGGAATCGGACATTCCTTCGATTATTTTTTGCATGGCCTCAAAATTCGAAGGATTATTGGTCTGCGATTCTATTGCATTGGCCACCTCCAGCAATTGGCCGTCCAGGTTTCCAGCTTGGCCAAACGTATGCGAAATGAAGTTGTCGAGCACGATATAGGTGTTGGCCAGATCGTTCGAAAGCGAGACATCAAAGCCCAGCAAAAGGTTGGTGGCGATGTTTGCTTCAATACTCCCTGCCGTGGCATTCATTCCATCGACGGTAATGTTACCGGCTTGGACGATCGTGACCACGTTTGATTTGCCAATGCCTTCGTTGTAAACCCTGAGAAGGGGATAGTTTGTGCTGAAACTGTTCGCGAAGGCGGCTGTTCCCCCAACAACGAGGTTGGGCTGCACCTGATTGCTGCTGATGCCGATTCCGAGGGTGGAATACGTGTCCTGGGTATAGTTTCCAGCAACCCTTACCTGTGAAGCGGAGCCGATTTTCAGGACCGCTCCATTGTACAGAAAGGCATCGTTGTCCACATTCAGTGTGGCACCATCCAGTACCTCTACCGTGTTGTTCGGCAGGGTGAAGGAGATATTAGGAAACGGATCGTAGAAGTATGTTGGTCCATTGGTTTCACTGCCGATATACAAGTCGGACCCGATATGCAGGGAGGATCCATCTCCTGCGATAATCACGGCGTTATCGGTGGAGCCGCTACCTATAAACAGGTTGTTGGAGGTCGCCGCCCAAGCCCCGTTTGTAACAACCAGCGAGTTGTGGTCAGAGGCGTAGCCGACATACATATCGTTGGTGCCGGTGTTCCAGCTGGCATTGGCGCCATCCAGGACGAAGTTCAGGCCGCCTTCGACCATGTTGGTGCCGGATAGCTCGCCCAGCAGGTGCAGGGTTGCTCCGCTCTCAATCAGAATGTTGGTGGCGCTTCCGGTCAGCTGCGAGAAATCCCAGTTGCCGGTCTTGAGCGTGCCGCCATCGAGAATCTGCAGGACGTTGTTGATGCCTTCCATGTCAATGTTTTCCTGCTCAACCTGCAGGGTTCCGCCGTTCCTGACGATGACAGAGTTGTTGACACCGTTTGTGTTGCCGATAACAAGGCTGTTGGTTACGTTTACCAACGAGTCGGCAGCGTAAGACCCCCATGTTCCAGTAGTTGGATCGTAATATTCGCCGGAGATAGTGACCGTGTTGTTCGAGACTCCATCAGTGGCGCCCACAAACAGATCATGTGTATTGGCAGTTGCACCTGCGGCAACGCGTATAACATTGAGCGAGTTCGATGTGCCGACATTGATGGCATTAGCTACATTGAGCACTGCATTGGATTGCAGGTGAATATAGTTTGGTTGATCATACAGATTGGTGCTGGTTCCTAATAAGACATTGCCCGTGATATTCGCGGTACCGCCGTAGATCGAAAAACGATTATCTTTTCCATTCACACCGATCACCAGATCACCACCAACCTTCAGCAAGTTATTGGTATTGCCTGGCGTAAGAAAAATGTAATTGTCGTCGGACGCTTCCCCAATAATCGCATCACCGTCGACGGTGACCACGCCCCCGTCGCTGATGCTGAAGGTATTTCCGTTGCCGGCCTTGCCAACCGTCAGGTCTTGATGGATGTTCATGGTTGTGTTGGTTCCTACGGTGGCGCGGTTGGCCGTATTCGCGTATGAGTATGTAATGCCATCGGCATCCGCCGTGTTGCCGAGAATGAAATTGTTGGCCACGTCCACCACGCTGTCTTTGGCGGTGAACTTGTTGTTGTTGCTATTGTCGCCGAGGATGAAATTACCGCCCACGGTTACTTGTCCACCGTCGATGTCGAATTGGTTGCCGCTACCTTTAACGCCAACGGTAATGTTGCCATCGGCCATCAGTTGGCCACCGCTGTCGACATTGATTGCATTATCCTCGGCGGATGTCGTATTGCCGACTTTAACGGCTCCGGTGAAGTGGGCGACCGCATTGCTTTCAACGGTGAGTACGTTTTGGGATCCGGTAGCACCTACTATGGTTTCTGCATTCTGGACGACCAGAGCAGAGTTGGTTCCGGAAAGGGTCAGCTCATTCGAACTTGAATCGCGGCCCACGTATAGTTTTTGTCCCGCGCCGTTCGTAATGGACGCACCTTCCTGAAGTCTCAGGGAGTTGTTATCTGCGTTGAGGCCAATGTACAGGTTGTTAGTGGTTGTGCTCCAGGTGGATCCGGGTCCGGTGATCGTAACGTTGAGGCCGTAGTTCATTGTATCAGCCGCCACCGTGCCGCCCAGCTCCAGCGATGCTCCCGCATCAATGTTGAAGCCGTTGGTTTCGTCGTCGAGATCCAGTCCTTGCTCCATCGTCAACTGGCCGCCGGACTTCACATTGACGGAGTTGCTGGTTGCATTGTTGATGGCGGTTGTTCCGAGAATTACCGCCGAACCGCCGTTGGTGATGGTTAGCTGGTTGCCTGCCGTGAGGGTCGAGCCGATCAATAGATCATTTCCGATGGTCAACGTTGATCCATTGCCCACACTCAATGTGTTGCTGGAACTGGCGGTTCCAAGCAGCAGGTTGCCGGACAGGGATAACGAGGAATCGGCTCCCGACAGGTTGACTGTGCCAACGGCGTTTGACTGGCTTCCTATCAAAAGGTTGTTGGCCGCTATCTCCGAGCCGGATCCGATGGTAAAGGTCGCAGTTCCATTCGTCGTTCCGACCGAAATGCCGCTTCCGGCTGGCAGGTTGGTATTGATGTCCCCTACAAAGACCCAGCCGTTGTCCTCCACTTGCAACCGGTTCCCTTCACTGCCGGATGCGGTACCAATATTCAACGAGGATCTGGTTTGTAGATAGGAGTTGCTCCCCGCAACACGCAGCAAATTGTCGCCGTAGCTCGTCGATCCGATCGAAGTGCTTCCCGCCGTAACGCTACCGCCATTTGTGATAACCAGGCTGTTTCCGCCATTGTCTGTTCCCACTGCAAGGGTTTGGGCATTGGTGGCAACATTGTCAAATTTGACCGCCGCGCCGCCATCGGCATCGACTTCAATGGTTGTTGCAACGGCGTTGATGCCGAGGGTCAACATGCAAGACAGCAAGGTGGTTTTGACGGCTGTGGACCCGGATCGATAACATTTCATCTTGAATTACTCCCAGTTAAGACTTTTGCGGCCCTTGGGCCCAAAAAATATCTGCCCAATGTATAGGTCGCCTGTATAAAAAACAACCACGTTCCCGATCGTTTTAAGGCGATTGGGGGCTGTTTCGACGCGCATTTTCCGATAGTTGGATTTTAGGCTTGGGGCGGGTTGGGGGAAGGCGATAGCATCCCATCCCGTAATTTTCAATTAAACCGGCACACCATTTTTTAGGATAAGTAATGGCTAAGTATCTTTTTATTACGGGCGGCGTGGTTTCCTCGCTGGGCAAGGGCATAACGGCGGCTTCGGTCGGCCGTTTGCTGATCAATCGCGGGCTGGAAATCCGCATGTTGAAGATGGATCCCTATCTCAATGTCGATCCCGGCACCATGAGTCCGTACCAGCACGGCGAGGTCTATGTGACCGACGACGGGGCCGAAACCGACCTCGATCTGGGGCATTACGAGCGCTACACCGGCCAGCCCACCTCGCAGAAGAGCAATATTACCGCCGGCAGCATTTACTGGGATGTCCTTCATAAGGAGCGTCGCGGCGATTATCTTGGTGGTACGATCCAGATGATTCCGCACATCTCTAACGAGATCAAGGAACGCGTCCGGGCACTGGAAGCCGAAGGCCCTGATGTCATTCTGGTTGAATTGGGCGGAACGGTGGGAGACATCGAGGGTTTGATTTTCCTCGAGGCGATCCGCCAACTGGCGCTTGAGGTCGGGCGCGACAATTCGATGTTCATTCATCTTACCTATGTGCCATTCATCGCGGCGGCCAAAGAGGTCAAGACCAAGCCGACCCAGCAGAGCGTGGCCAAGCTACGCGAAATCGGCATCATGCCCGATGTGCTCGTTTGCCGCACCGAAGTCGACATGGATCAGGAACATTTGGACAAGCTGTCGCTTTTCTGCAATGTAGCGAAGGATTGTGTGATTGTCGAAAAGGACGTCGAAACCTCGATCTATGAGATCCCGCTGGTGCTCTCCCGTGCCGGACTCGACGAAATCATTCTCAACCGGTTTCGTATCGCCAAGCCTTCCCGTCCGCTTAAGGACTGGGAAAAGCTCATTGATACGATCAAGAAGCCCAAGGGCAAAGTACGCATTGGCGTAGTGGGCAAGTATTCCGAGCTGCAGGATGCCTATAAGTCGATCTACGAGGCGCTTTATCACGGCGGCTATGCCGCAGGGTATGAAGTCGAGGCAATCAAGCTGGCGGCCGAAGATATCGAGAACGATCCTGCTATTCTTGACACGGTCGACGGCGTGCTGATTCCGGGCGGTTTTGGGTCGCGCGGGATGGAAGGCAAGATCCGCGCAGCGCAGTATGCCCGCGAAAATCAGATTCCCTTCCTCGGCATCTGCCTCGGCCTGCAGTGTGCGGTGATTGAATTTGCCCGCAATGTTTGTGGTCTCGCCGATGCTCACACGACCGAGTTTGATGAAGAGCGCGGTGTTAAGGCCGAGCATCCGGTCGTTTGTCTGATGGAAGAACAGATGGATGTCGTGGAGAAGGGCGGGACGATGCGTCTCGGTGCCTGCCCCTGCGTGCTGGAAAAGGGGACCAAGGCCTATGCGGCCTATGGGGCGAAAAATATTTCAGAGCGCCATCGCCATCGCTACGAGGTCAACAACAAATACCGTGAACAGTTCGAGGCCAACGGACTCGTGTTGTCCGGCATCAATCCCGACATCGGCGTGGTTGAAATGATCGAGCTGAAGGACCATCCGTGGTTTGTCGCCACGCAGGCGCACCCGGAATTGAAATCGCAGCCGGTCAAGCCCCACCCGCTGTTCAAGGATTTCGTGGCGGCCGCCATCAATCGACACGAGGGCTAGGGGACTCCGGCAACCAAAACAAAAGGCAGGCTGAACGCCTGCCTTTTCGCTATGTATGGTGGCTCCCGAACTTATTCCGTGATCACGAGTCCGACCAGTATGGATGAATTTTCATCCTCGAACGTATAGGTTGCCTGTCCGATCAGGAAAAGGTGGTCGATCACCTTGATGCCGGTCAGGGCACTGATTCCGTAGTCGCCATGGTTGTTGGACATATTGTCGTCCACATAGAGATAGTTGATGCCCAGGTTGAGAAACGCTTCTTCGCACATGTCCCATTCAGCCCCGGCCTGTGCGGCGTAGGCCGTGTCGCTTTCCGAACTGGATCCATCCTTGATGCTGTGGACGCCGGCGGCACCGCCAAGGTAGGGGGTGATGGTCGAATCGTTCGGGAAAAGATAGTTGAGTCCAGCCAGGAATTGGTGCGCTTCGAAATCAACATTGACACTGTTCGTGGATACCATCGTGTCGTAACTGTCCGACAGCCCGGTATAGGAGGCATTGAAGTCCCAGTTTTCGGCGAGGTTGTAGTTGCCAACGAGGGTTCCACCGTTTGAACGTCCGAGGAGGCTGTCCGCAGCGGAATCACCCCAGTTGTAACTGCTGAATCCTGCACCCAGATAGTTCTTCCCGAGCAGGCCATTGGCCGATGCAGCCATTGAAATGCAAGCAGTCAACCCTGCGACTCCCAGCGTTACAAGTGTTCGCTTCTTCATGTATACTCTCCATGTTAGTTAGTTACATATATGCATACAACCCCGCACCTGCGAGGAACGCAATCATTCTCTTGGCTATACACAGCAATGTCAATGCCAAGCACGGAGATATCTTTAGAAGGCATACACCAGCTTTGCAGAGATGTTATGCGAGTTGAACCCGTCGCCGAACAGTTCGTCGAAGTCGATGCGGAGCATCACATTCTTGGGCTGGTAGCGAATGGTGTTGAAGAAGCTTCCGCCAATGCCGATGCGGTATATATCTTCGTCGAGGCCCGGGTAGGACAGTTGATACGGAACGCCACCGCCTTGGAGCATGAAGTTCATGTTCGAGGGATCGGCATTGAATTCATGCATCCAGTGCATGCGGCCATCGATCTTGAGCCCAAACGTATCGAACCGGAGGGTCTTGAGCATGGCAACATTCAGGCCCACGGTTCCAAGCAACGAGTCCGCATCGAATTCGTCGAATACGCGGGGAACGGCCACGGCACTCTCTTCCGTATAGGCATCCTGCTGGTACATGCTGTATTGGATCGAGGCTTCCGGGGTGAAAACGGTTCCTCCCTTGGTGTCGAGAAGATTATAACCGCCGCCCAGAAAAGCGCTGGCCAAGTCGGCTTCAAAATCGCCCTCCAGGACAAATGGATCGGCCGTCCGCGTGTCGACCTGGTTGTGGCCGTATGCGATTCCGCCATCAATATAAGCGCGCTCCATGCCGTAGGTACCGTAGAGGTTACCCTGGTAGGCGACCGTATCCGACAGCGCGTTTTGGTCGTAGGTGATGCGGTATTGGCTGCTTCCGCCGCTGATGCCGAGCATCAGGTTGCCGAAGCTCGTGTCCACGCCCACGGTTCCGCCGTGCAGGCGGGAATCGTATTCCGGATTGATGCCTTCCTGGTCGTGGGTCAGGTAATGGCCATAGTACTTAATCCAGCCCCGCAGGTTGTTCTGCCGCGCGGGTCCCCTTGCACCCCGAGGTCTTCTTCGGGGTACCAACTTGAGTTGTTCCCTGAATTCCGATCCGCGGGAGATCGATTGCCCAACCGAGCTGCGCATGCCCTGCAGGGCGGTTTGCAGATTGTTGAACGTGGTGAAATAGGTCTGTTCAACTGCAAGTGCGGAGGCTTCCGGATCATCGTACTGATCGATCAACAGGGCCATCTGGGCATTGTTTTCCAGTTCGCCCGCCAAATCGGCAAACTGGCCTGTGGCAGACCAATACTCCTTGAGGGTTTGTGTGATGAAACTCGCGACCAGATCATCTCCGCTGCTCGTCGAGGCCAACCCGTTGTAAATGGTTCGGCCTGACGTTGTGACTTCGAAATTGATGTTGCTCGTGCCGGCAATACTGTCGGAATTCTTAACGAGGAGAACATAATTTGTTCCATACGAAAATGCTGCCTGGTTGGCATAAACTCGAATCGTCGAGTTGGTTTCGAAGGTTGACGATGCGGCATTCAGACGACCGGCTTCGTTCGTAACGATAAGGAAGGATAGGATTCCGCCCTCCGAGAGGGTAAAATCGGTCGACACGTCAATGGTTCCCAGACCAGCCCACAGCGTGGCGTTGGAATAGACGCTGAGCGAGCTGAATGAGGCTTGGCTGGAGGCGCTGTCCAGCGTGAAATCCCCGCCGGACAGCAGATCGAAACCGTTGACGAACGCGATGCTTCCATCGCGTACGAACGTGTGCTGCAACGGCGTGTTGGAGAGATTCGTTACGGTAATGCTTCCTCCATCCACGACAATGAAATCCCCGACAGAGAGTCCGGTACCGATCGTAACGGCTTGCGCGCCATCGCCTGCAAAATCGATGGAATTTATGTATCCGTCATTGAGCTCGATGCGGCTCGTCTTGCCGGTGTCCGCAATGCTGACCAGACCAAAATACTCGTTGGTGCCGTACAAGCCGCCTTGAATGATGCCGTCGTTCAGCATGAGGTTGCTGTTGCGGAGATATACTGCTTCGGCGTCGTTGCCGCCCGCCAACTGGGCGCCGCCGTCGATCACCACCGACGCATTGGTGGCGAAGAGGGCGGTGCCGCCGAAGGAAACGTCTGCCGTTCCGGATGAACCGCCCGTGTAGGAGCCGCCAACCAGTACCACGTCGGTGTCCTGCACGTAGAGCGCATGTCCACCAAGGGACACGCCGCTGTCGGCCGCTGCGGCATCGCCACCCGAAACCGTTGCATTGGTTATCGCCACCGCACCGCTACCGATAAGTTGCAGGCCATCGGTTCCGATGGAGTATTGATTGTTCGGCGAATAGGTTGCGCCGGCGAATGTCGTGCCGGTAATGGCTACGTTGGTAACGCCATAAAGCACGCCGCCCACGGCCGCGGATGAGACCGCATTCGTTTGCGTTCCCTGTCCAGGAATGGGCGGGACGATGATTCCGGCCGAGCCCTCTGTTCCGGTGAACTGGCCACCGCTTATCGTCAGGTTGCTCCCGCCGAGCACGGTCAGTACGGCATATTGGGATCCGGTCACGCTACCGTCCGTGGCATCGAGGGTAAATCCATCGATCCGGTTGGAGACGATGATAAAGCCTTCGACATCGTGGCTGATGGTTAGGTCGGTCGTACCGTCGTACCCGATTGCGAGCGAGCCGCTTCCGTCGGAAACGGAGGAAATTGACGCACTCGTTGCCAAGCCGGAATAGTTGGTGCCGTACGCGGTTCCGTCGACCCAGTTGGTGGATGCAGCCCTGCCGGCATGGCCCAATGCAAATACGATAAAAAAGGCGAACGCTATGGTAGGCGTCGCCTTGGCGCGGTCCAAGACCACGCGGCGTGGTTTGAGGGTGGTCTTCAACATGGTCACGGCTCCCGGTCGTGGATTTATGATGTAGGGTGGATCAGATCTTTTTTTTCTTCGGCACTAGAATGGCGGTTACGAAACGGCCTTGCAGGCGCGGTGCCTGGTCCACCGAGGTGATGTCCACGGTATCCTTGATGACGCGCTGAATCACTTCGAATCCAAGCTCGCGGTGGGCGTTTTCGCGGCCACGGAACATCAATGAAACCTTTACGCGGTCGCCGTGCTCGATGAATTTGATCAGGTTCCGCATCTTGGTGTCGTAGTCGTGCTGTTCGACGTTGACGTGGAACTTGACTTCCTTGAGTTTGGTTTGGACCTGCTTTTTCTTGGCTTCCTTCTGCCGCTTCTCCTGCTCGTACTTATACTTGCCGTAATCCATGATGCGGCAAACGGGCGGCTTGGCGGTAGGGGATACCTCTACCAGATCCAGGCCATAATCCTGAGCGCGACGAAGGGCATCGCCGGTCTTCATGACCCCCAGCTGGTCGCCGTTGTAATCGATAACGCGAATTTCCGGAATCCGGATGCGATGATTGATCCGGATCTGAGGCTCGCGTGGCTGCCTACCCCTGAAGTTTTGCTTTCTAATCTGATACCTCCATCTCTACTGTTCTCTTTTCCAGCTCTTCCTTTTTGAGCTGGGCGATAAAATCTTCCAAATTACATGCACCCTTCATGCCACTTAGGCGATGCCGTACGGCAATCTGGTTGTTTTCCTGTTCCTTGGCGCCGATAATAAGCATGTAAGGCACTTTGTCCAGCTGGGCTTTCTTCACTTTTCCGTTCAGCTTGTCCTGCTTTTTATCGATGGTTGCGCGGATTTCCATCTCGCGCAACTGGGCCAGCACCTCGTCGGCATAGCCGAGCTGGTCGTCGGAAAGCGGCAGGATGCGGACCTGTT
>JBNLGU010000053.1:0-19961 GCA_050306215.1 Pontiella sp. | reverse complement strand
GACGCCTACAGCGAAAAGGGCCGCGAAATCTATTTCAAGCACACCAAGAAGGGCTTGCTCGACAACGGTGTCGATGCGCTCTGGATGGACGGCACCGAGGTGGAGGTAGGCAACGCCTGCCACGGCGAGAAGAATACCGAGGAGCAGATCAAGCGCCTGGGCAAAAATGCGATGGGCGACTACACGCGCTACCTGAACACCTATAGCCTGATGACGACGAAGGGTGTGTACGACGGGCAGCGCGCGACCGGAAAACGGCGCGTTTTCACCCTGACCCGTTCGGCCTTTACAGGCCAGCAGCGCTATGGCGCGCTTTCGTGGTCGGGCGACACGTCCGCGAGTTACCAGGTGCTCAAAGACCAGATCAAGGGAGGCCTCAATGTCTGCATGGCGGGACAGCCCTACTGGACGCAGGATATCGGCGGGTTTTTTATTCCCGGCCATTTCCGTTCGGGCTCCACGCCGAACCGCGAATACAACGAACTGTACGCGCGCTGGAACCAGTTCGGCATCTTCAATCCGATCTACCGCATCCACGGCACCGACATCGATCGCGCGCCCTATCGATTCAGGGACTCCGATCCGGAGGTCTACGACGCGTTGCTCGATGCCGCCCGGTTGCGCTACCGGCTGGTACCCTACATCTACGGGCTGGGCTGGCAGTCGACGTCTGATGGCTACACGATGATGCGCGGCATGGTGATGGACTTTCCGGACGATCCGAAGGTGCGCGATCTGTACACGCAGTTCATGTTTGGCCCGGCCTTCCTGGTCAATGTGGTCACCGAACCGCTGCACCGCGTACCGCCTCCGCCGTCCGCAACAATCCCCGCCCAGGCGCTTTCGACACCCGATGGCGAGTCCGGCGTGGCCGTCCGCTATTTTGAGGGTCAAAACTTTGACCAGTTCGCCAGCGAGCGGGTCGAGCCGACCGTGGATCAGATATGGCCCGGCCCTCCGCTGGATGAACTGCCCAAGGGCATTCTGGATGCCGAAGGCTTCTCCTCCAAGTGGGCGGGAACGATCACCATGCCCGAGAGCGGCGAATATGAGATTGGTGGCGAGGGCGACGATGGTGTGCGTATTTGGATCGGCGACGAATTGGTCGTGGATGACTGGAGCACGCATGGCATGCGCTGGCGCGGGAAAAGGATGACCTTTGAAAAAGGGCAGAAGGTCGACTTTAGAATCGAACATTTTCAGGGAAGCGGCGGTCGCGGTTTGCGGCTGGGCTGGAAAACCCCATCCATGCTGGCGGATGAAGCCGCAAGCGAAGAGGACAATATTCAGGTGGGCACATATCTTCCGGAGGGCGACTGGTACGACTTCTGGACCAACGAAAAGGTCGACGGCGGACGGGACATCGAACGGCCGTGCCCGCTGGACATCTTCCCGCTCTACGTCCGCGCGGGATCTATCGTGCCGATGAGTCCGGTCATGCAGTATGTGGATGAGCAGCCGGATGCGCCGTATGAACTCCGCATCTATCCGGGAGCCGACGCCACTTTCACGATCTACGAAGACGACGGCGAAACCTACAACTATGAGAAAGACGAATACGCCACCGTCGAACTGAAATGGAACGACGCCGCACGGACCCTGACCATCGGCGACCGCAAAGGCGGCTTCCCGGAACTGGTCCAGACGCGCAAATACCGTATCGTGCTCGCTACGCCCGATTCCGGTCAGGGAATCGATGAGGCAATGACAGGCGTCCGGGAAGTCGAATACAAAGGGCAGGCTGTGGCGGTGGAATGCAGCCGTTGAGTGCGGGAAATTTCAGTGGATGGATGTGACCTAGCAGACGATGCCGACCCTGAACGGAATACGTTGCGGAATGGGCATCATGGCTAGATCATTTTAAGAAGTGTTGCGGCCGACACATCATGTGTAGGGCGGGGTCCAAGACCCCGCCGGTCCTGTTGGGCATCCCTCTTTTTGTGCATCCGCGATCTCGGATCGCGGCTACAGTTTTCCGGAAAACGCCGTAATGAAACCCCGCCCTATGGTGGAGAGTTCAAGTAATTGAAAAAAAAGGGCTTTTCCTTATCGGAAAAGCCCTTGGAAAGTGGAGCGGGCGAAGGGAATCGAACCCTCACGACCAGCTTGGAAGGCTGGGGTTCTACCATTGAACTACGCCCGCAATGAGTAGAAACGAGCGGATAAGGTAGCGGGCGACTGTGGTTACGTCAAGTGCCGTCGGTCAACTTTTTACGACCGCGCATCCGTATCCGTTCCGGTCCCGCTTTGGGATGGCTCTACAGGTCCTCAAGCATTTTTTCCTGCTCAATGGCAGACTTGATTTCCAGTGTTCCTTTACCGTTCGAAAAGGCGGCGACCAGAAGTCCGTCCTTTGATTTCCATTTGATGGGATCTACAAGTTGAGTTCGTGGATGCTGGGCATTCAAATCGCGGACGTCGTAGATGGTTTCTTCCGTTTTGGTGGTTTGCTCCCATTCCTTTTTGCGGCCGTTGCGGTCCAGGAGTACCTTGGCGGTATCCAGATCGATGCGGTGGACCTCGCCGGGCGTGTATTGAATCAGGTCGGCTTTGCCGTTGGTGAAATGCAGCTTGATGTTCAGGTCGTTCCGGTAGAACGAGGCTACGCCCGTTTCCTGATCATTGACATGCATGCGCACGGGTTCGCCATAGCGTTCCTTGCAGGCTTCGATCGATTCGCCCAGCCGGGCATCGGCTCCCGACACCATGATGGTTGCAGCCGCTAACATAAAAAGTACGGTCTTCAGCATAACAACTCCTATTGTGGTTGATTCCCTAGTGTTTAAACAAGTTCCAGAGCCAGAAACGAATGCGGCTGACCAAGGACGGCTTGTTGTCCGCCTTCCTGACCCGCGCCCGAGGCCGGGGCGGCTTTTCCGGTTCCCGTGGCTCGCGCATATAATCCCTGTCCGAGATTCCCATGTGGATTTGCTTGCCCTTCCTTTTTAGAAACGGAAACACTATGCGCCCCATGGGAAAGAAAAAAAAGACAACATTGCGCATTATGCCTGAAAACTGGCTTGATCCATTCGATTTCAAAGCGGAATTCGAACATCCTGATCGTCCACTCGAAGTGGATATCGGCTCCGGAAAAGGACGGTTTCTGGTGGCGCGCTCCGGAAAATACCCCGAGGTCAATTTTTTGGGAATCGAACGGCAACTGATCCGAATTAACAGTAGTGGCCGGCGGTGCGAGCGGGCCGGACGCGAGAACGTGCGGGTGTTTCGGATGGAGGGTTACTACGCGATCAGCCAGATGATGCCGCCTGACTATGTGGCCAACTACTATTTCTTTTTCCCCGATCCCTGGCCCAAGGCCCGCCATGAGAACAACCGGCTTTTCAATCCCCGTTTCATGGATGCCCTGTATAGGACATTGGAAGCGGATGGTTGCCTGCATGTTGCCACCGACCATTTGCCGTATTTCGAGGATATTCACGCACTCTTGCGGGCCGATGAGCGATTTGTGGAAATCGAGGCGTTTCAGCCGGATGATGAAGAGCGTACCGATTTTGAGCTGATCTTTTCCCACAAGGAAATCGGCCGTTGCTCCTTTCGGAAAAACTAGCCGTGGCAAGGCGGAAGGCACAGGTTGAGATATACACCTACGGTTTGTATGAAGGTTGGGACCGCGAGAGTAAGGATCTGCCCACACTCGTCAAAATGACGACGGAAGTGGAGGCGGCGCTGGATGTGGAGTTCGGCTATGTTCTACGCATCCGCAATGCGCGAAACAGCAAGATTGAATTTCGCATTGAACATCCGCCATTCAAGGATCCCTCGGGCCATACCGCGCCGCCCTTTATCGGTGAGCTATACGTTAAGACGAACGATTACCGGTTCTTTCTCGGGGATACCATCTGGGCGCCGGTCGGTGATAAAAGGGGGCCTTGGCGATTGATGACTTGGCTGGACGGAACGTTGGTGGCCGACAAGACGATTCAATTGGTTTGAGGGTCGTTGACCACCTCGAGTTCGATCGAGCGAATCAGGAAGTCACGTCCGCCCTGAAGGGAAACGCGGTCCGATCCGCACGCATCGCACCGAACGGGAACCCCAACGGGAGTAAATATATGGTTGCACTGCATGCAGCAGGCCGTAGCCGAACGTTCCTCAATCACCAGTTCCGCGCCTTCGGCCGTCGTGGCTTCCGCCGTCAGGGGGAAGGCCAGTTCGAAGGCGGCCGGTTCCACGCCCGAAAGCGCGCCGATGACGACGACAACTTTGCTGATGCGCGTCGCATTTTCATCCGTTGCGGTCTGAACGATTTGTTCAACCAGCGACTGGGCCAGTGATAATTCATGCATAGGGATTATAGTACGCCATGACCGTAAAATGGGAAGTCCGGCGGGCTTTTGGTATTTGGTCTAAATTATCCCGCGGACTTGCGCTTGGGGACGTATTGAATATAATGGATAGGTCAAATGTGGCTGTAGAATTCAACCAATGCTAAGGAGGTCGTTCATGGGCGCTGTTTCTAACCTGCTTGATTCAAAGGGGTATGACGTGCTTACCGTTAAACCCGATCAAACCGTTCGTGAGGCGATCGAAAGAATGGAGGAAATCTCTGCCGGTACTTCGGTGGTGATGGACAATGGCAATGTCCTCGGAATTGTTTCCGAACGCGATGTATTGCGGAAGGTGTTGCTCAAGGGAAAGAAAATGGACGAAGTAAAGGTTGAGGAAATTATGTCGACCGAACTGACCACGATTACCCCCGAAACCTCCCTGGACAAATGCATGAAGCTCATGACCGAACAGCGGATTCGCCATCTACCGGTGTTGCGCGACAACCAGCTGTGCGGGATTGTGTCCATTGGCGATGTCGTCAAGTATCTGATCGTCGAAAAGGATTTCAAAATCAAGAATCTGGAAACCTATATCAGCGGCGTCATGTAGTCGCTGCTCCGGACAACAGAAAAGCTCCCGTATGGGAGCTTTTTTTATTACAGCACAATGTCTTCCAGCATGGGCCGGTTGACATGTTCAAGGGAGTCGGTTACGGCATCGGCCTCCAAAAGGTACTGCCGGTCATAGCTGTTGGTGACGGCCAGCACCTTGAGCCCGGCACGCTTGGCCGACACGATGCCGGCCGGGGTGTCCTCGATGGCCAGCGACGTGGATGCGCCATCGATCCCGAGCTTTTCAATGGCCATAAGGTAGGGGGCGGGATCGGGCTTGCTCTTGTCCGTGTCCTCGGCCGTCACGATGACCGTAAACGCGTCCCCGATGCCCAGTTTTTCCAAAATGGGAAGAATATCGCTTTTCAACGCGCCGCTGCAAAGGGCGACGGGCAGTCGGACGGGAATGCTCTTGACCAGTTCAACCGCGCCGGGTAGCGGCACGGCCTCGCCATCCTCGATGTATTTCTGCATCACGTCGGCTTTCCGGGCGATCAGGTCCTTCAGTTCTTTCGATCCGATCTTTTGCTTGTGCGCCTTGAAGATTTCCCGGAAGGCGTCGCGATCATCGAACCCGATGTAGGTCTCGCAGTAATCCTCCCATGAAATGCTCTTTCCCTCGGGTTCGAGAACCTCGTTGAAAGCCCGAAAATGCAGGGGTTCGCTATCCACGATAATCCCGTCAAAATCAAAAACAACAGCCGACAGCATGGTGCATCCTTTATTTATTCGCTGGATAGTTTCGTTATTGTTTTGCGGCATGTCAAATGTATTGCAGTTTTTGCCATGCTTCCTCCAGCCGCTGGGCCGAAACCTTCACCGGTGTCTTGATTTCGGGTGCGAAGCGGTTGACCCGGAATTCCTCCAGCAACATCGCAAACTCCATCAACTCGTGCGCCTCGGCAATGTTTTCGCTCTCCAGCAATTTTTCGCTGAGTTTGAGCTGGAATGGAACAATCTCCTCCAACTTCCGCTGGTCGGCTTGCGGGTTGTTGCGGATGCGCTGGATGCGCATCTGCATGGCTTTAAGGTAGCGCGGATAGCGGCTGCAAACGTCCGGCGTTTGCAGGAAGCCGGGACGGAACAGGAACTCCAGTTGCATCTCCAGATCGTGCCGGATGTCGAAGTCGGCGTCGAGGCCTCCAAGGGCTTTCACAATGGCTTCGCGTTGTTCGATCATTCCGGCAACGCTGGCGGCCCGCTCGGACGCCGTTTCGAAAAGGATGGCGCGCGCCTCGACAGACCGTTTGGCAAAGGTTTCTGCATCGCGTATTTCGAGCCGTCCGTCGTTGGTCAATGCGTCCACGATAGCCGCGTTCATGAAGTCGCTCAGGAAATCGCCGTCGATGGCCGATAGCGTTAGCTGGAGCGTCGGGGTGAAGGGCGGCCGTTTTTCGACATACTTCACCTGGTCGGCCTGCTGGATGCGGAAGAGGCGCACAAGGCCGGCCCGGTGGGCATATTCCGCGTCGACCGGGCTGGGAAACGCCTTGCGACCAACGCCGCCTTTTTCATCGGTCAGCGCGGGATAGCCGCGGGTTTGGGCGGCATCGTTGGCGGTGATGAATTCGGGCAGGACATCGCCCGGCCAGCTCTTCTGCGGCGGCAGGCTCCATTTGGAAAATGCGAGGGCCGCGCCGCTCATTTGCGCGTTTAGCCGGTGTTCGTCGGATAGCGAGGTGTGGATTTTAATGATCTCATCGCCCTGCGTTTCGATCACCTTCATTTGAAGGAAGGCGGGTAGGTTGGATTCATCGAAGTCGGTGGCGTCGACCGGCAGCTTGAATTCGTTTTGAAGCCAGCGCGACAGCGCGTCCAGCAGCGGACCCTCCGGAGCAGGCCGACGAGACGCCGGCAGTACGGCACTTTTCGTATCGCAGGCGTCTCGCCTGCTCGTGCAGAAGGCACGCGCCGTCTGGTCAATCGGCGAAATGGTCGACCTCAGGTTCTTCGGCAACGTCCGCAGCAGGCGGTTGACCTTTTCCTCCAGCCAGCCCGGCACGAGCCAGTCCGGCGCCCAGTCGGGCAGGAACGCGAGTTTGCTGGTCGGGCAGACGATGGCGATGCCGTCGAGTTTTTCGCCGGGATCGAAGGTGTAGATCAGGTGGAACGGCTCTTCGTGGAAAACGAGTTCGTCGGGATAATCTTCCGGCAGGATCGGCGTCGACTGCGGGAAAATGGCGTCCTTGAGACGCATGGCGATGCGTGCCTTCGATTTGCGGAGCCAGTTTTCGAGCGATTTTACCGAATAAACGTCCGGCGGCAGTACCTCGTCGAAATGGGCGTAGATAGCATCGCTATCGAGCAACGCGCCGGGTCGGCGGATTTTTTCCTCTAGCGCATTGATATCGTCGAGCATCCGTTGATGAAGCTTCAACCAGCCGCCGTGCGTGCTCAGGTTACCGGGAACCATACCTTCGCGGATGAAGATCGTGCGTGCCTCTTCGGGATTGATCGGTCCGAAGTGAACGTTCTTTCCATGGGTTAGCGTCAAGCCGCCGGAGACCATCGATTCCTTGGCGTAGACAAAGCCTGCATCCGCATTCCACTCGGGCTTCGTATATACCGGTTTGCACAGATGCGGCGCGACGGAAACCAGCCACTCCGGCTGGATCTCCGCCACGATGCGCGCATACACCTTGGTGGTCTCCACCAGCGCAAATGTCATCACCCATTCCGGTGGTTTCTTGAACAGGGCCGATCCCGGGAAGATGAAAAATTTCCGCCCGCGCGCGCCCTGAAACTCCCGCTCCTCGCCCTTCAAACCAATATTGGCCGGCAGTCCCGCCAGCAGACTGCGATGCACCAAATCGCAATGCGTGTTGTTTTGTTCACCACCAAGACTCGAAGATCGACCTGTCTGTTCCTTCGAGCTCTTCGTGACTTCGTGGTTTAACTTCCAATGGAGGTCATGCACGGTACCGCGCAGGTCCTGCCACAGGTTGCGCCATTCCATGACGCGGCGGTAGTTGATGAAATTCTTCTTACAGTATTTCCGCAGCCGGCCGTGCGAGCCGCCCTGGCCGCGTTCGGCTTCAACCGCGTTCCAAAGATTCAAGATGGTGATGAAATCCGACTTGGGATCAAGCCATTGCTTGTGCGCCAGATCGGCGGCGTCGGCTTTTTCGGTCGGGCGTTCGCGAACATCCTGGATGGAGAGGAATGCCACCAAAATCAGTACTTCCGCCAGCGCGCCTTCGTCTCGGGCTTGCACGATCATCCGGGCCAGATGCGGATCGACCGGAAATGCCGCAATGTCGCGGCCCATCGGCGTTAGCTTGCGGTCTTCGTCGATCGCGCCAATGTCCTGCAGCGTCCGGTAGCCTTCATTGATCAATGCCGACTGCGGCGGATCGATCAGCGGGAAACGGTCGATGGACGGAAGTCCGAGCATATCCATCTGCAGGATTACGCCCGCCAGCGAGGTGCGGCGAATTTCGGGATCGGTGTAGGCCGCGCTGTTTTCGAGCGTATCCTTGTCGTATAGATAGATGCAGATGCCGTCGGTGACGCGGCCGCAACGCCCGCGCCGCTGCCGTGCGCTCGCCTGCGAGACCTGTTCGATCTGCAAGCCCTGCACCTGCGTGCGCGGATTGTAGCGGCTCAGCCGGACGAGGCCGGAGTCGATGACGTAGTGGATGCCCGGAATGGTGATCGACGTTTCCGCCACGTTGGTTGCCAGTATGATGCGGCGGCGTCCACCGACGGTAAAGACGCGCTGCTGTTCGCCCATGCTTAATCGGCCGAAGAGGGGAAGCACCGCTGTGTTTTTGAAATGCTGGCCTTCAAGCTTTTTGGTGGCGTCCTTGATCTCCCGCTCGCCGGGAAGAAAGATCAGCACGTCGCCCTGGTCATCCACGTCCGAGATCCAGCGCATGGCGCGCAGAATATGGTTGGCCAGCTCCTCGTCCTTGCCCGGCGGCAGGAAAAAATCCTCCACGGGATAGGTCCGGCCTTCCACCGTGATCACGGGCGCGTCGTCGAAAAAGGCGGAAAAACTTTCGGCGTCGAGCGTGGCCGAGCTGATGACGATTTTAAGGTCGGGGCGCACCGCTAGCAGGTTCTTGAGGTAACCGAGCAGGAAGTCGATGTTCAGGCTACGCTCGTGCGCTTCGTCGATGATCAGGCAGTCGTATTGCAGCAGGTGGCGGTCGTTCTGCGTTTCCGCCAGCAGGATGCCGTCGGTCATGAACTTGATGATGGTTTCGTCGCAGGTTGAATCGTCGAACCGGACCTGACAACCGACGCCCTTGCCGTAGTCGGTTCCCATCTCCTCCGCCACGCGGCGTGCCATGCCCGTTGCCGCCAACCTGCGCGGCTGGGTGACGCCGATCCGTCCGGTCTTGCCCGCTCCGGCTTCCAGTACGATTTTTGGCAGCTGGGTTGTTTTGCCCGAGCCCGTCGTGCCGCAGACGATTACCACTTGGTTTTCTTCGATCAGCTTGTGGATGTCGTCGCGCTTGCCCGATATCGGCAGGATATCCGGATACGCCAGTTTGAGCTGAACCGCGGCCCGCTTCTGTGCGCGCTGTAGCGATTGGAAATGCACATCCTTCAGCTTGGACACCAGCTTGTCCGACGGTTTCCGGTCATGAATGAGTTGCCGCACCCGCCGCATCAAGGCATTCAAATGCGCGCGATCGCGCAGCAAAAGCCCGTCCAGCGACTGCTTCACCGTCTGCAATATTTCCTTGGTTTCCGACTGTTCCATAAGAGCGGGAAATAAGTACATAGCCGGTCGGCGAGTGCAAGAATGAACCTAATCGGGAGTGAGAATAAGAATGATGCCGATTGCAAAAGCCTGTGATGTTACATAAACTGTTTTTTATATTCATTTGTTTTGGGGGTGTATATGAAGAAATGGACTTTCTGGTGTGTAGTACTGGGTTTACCTCTGTGTAGTCATGCGACTACCCACTATGTCGACATCAACAGTACCAATCCCATTCCTCCCTATACCTCGTGGGCAACGGCCGCTACGAATATTCAGGATGCAGTTGATGTTGCAGGACGGGGGCATCTCGAGACCGTGCTGGTAACGAACGGGGTTTATTTTCTAGAGCAGCTACATATTGCTGATGTAATCACGATTACCAGCGTTAATGGCGCAGCCAATACCTACATAATCGGTTCGGTTGACATGGTTTTAGATCACGGATCCACAATAAACGGATTCACTTTTGTCGATGCAGAATATCTCAGAATTGACCTCTATGATAGAGGGTCTCTGGAAAACTGCCGGTTTGAATTTTGCGACTATATTTCCCTGTATGCAAATCACGATTGTGTGCTCAAAGATTGTTTTATTCGATCGGATGGTTTTTTGGAGATGGCGCTAATCAGCGTGGGTATAGAGCGTTGTGTTTTTGAAGGAGGGTATGGGAATATTCAAGTTGACGGGCACTCAACGGCTGTAAACAGCATATTTGCACTACACGAAGTCGATATGGATGTTTTAGGACTGACCTGTTCGAATTGTACGTTATCCATCTGGGATAGTTTCGGGCGAATATCCGCTAGTGAATTTGAAAACTGCATTGTAGATGCGGATGGCTATGTTGATGCTCAGAAGAGTTACTACCACAACTCATGCACACCGTATGCGGAGCATGGTGTTGGCGGAAATATAAACGTCGATCCACAGTTGATAAATCTAGGTTCTGGAGTGCTGGCTCCACTGCCCTCATCGCCTTGCATCGATGCGGGGCTGGCTCCCAATGTTCCGGGCGCCAAGGATGTGATTGGCAACTCGCGTTTCATCGGCAGCGAAGTGGATATGGGGGCTGTGGAATACTGTCCCGGACTCGAGGTGCTTGATGAGCGGATTTTCCCCAATAAGGAAATGTGGGAGTTGGCGATGCTGGTCACGAATTCGCCTGATATGGTATCTGCCGACTGGCAAAATCTCCTAATCCCCGATTTTCCGAATTCTTTTACGCCAACGGGGGAACAAACGGTGAGCGTGTATATCTGGCCGGATGAGGAGCAGACCGTGTTGTTCAAGGGGACGAACAGTGCTGGGGAAACGTGCTATGACGCCGTTGTTGTCGTTCCGGAGCTGCATTACGTGGATGGGGCTACTCCCGTTCATTATGTTTCGCCGGTTGGAGGCAATATTGCTCCCTATACCAGTTGGGAAACGGCGGCGCATGTCATCCAGGACGCGGTGACGGTTGCCAGCGAGGGCGATACCATTCTGGTGACCAACGGGGCCTATGCGGCCGGCGTGGCTATTGATGAAGAAACAGGGCGAAGCCGGGTGGCGCTTTGGAAGGATGTTGTTCTGCGAAGCGTGAATGGGCCTGAGTTTACGCAGATTGTCGGAGAACCCAGTCTCACAGCTCCTGGTGACCTATCGTGGGATACGCGTGCCGTCTACATCGGGACAACGGGAGGAACCGCCAGAGTGGAAGGGGTTTCTCTAACCAACGGCTATGCCCGCGCCCAGACCGGTATGTTTTCCGAAAGTGGTGGCGGGGTCTTGGTGTACCAAGGCGGTGTGGTCTCCAACTGCCATCTAACAGGCAATACGGCAGATGCCGGAGGTGGCGCGGCTATTATCAATGATGGAATGTTGGCGGATAGTCTGATAGCAGAGAACACCGCCATAGTCGGTGGAGGTGGAGGTATTCATGGAAGTGAGGCAACGGTAACCCGTTGCACTATTACTCATAACCAATCCGAAACCTTGGCTGGTGGTGTACGAGTTGATTTTTCGGAATTGGAGAACTGTTTAATCAGCGGGAATGAAGCAGATCAGCATGGGGCGGGGTTCCTGGACTCCTGCACGCTCTACAACTGCACGATAGCCAGCAACATGGATGCGGGTGCCGAGAATCTTTTTCTAAGCACGTGCACGATCAACAACAGCATTATTGCAACTCATCCGTCTCAATATCCCGGAGTCGCGGATTATGGTTCGGTCTTCAACTATTCCTGCATTCCGCCAACGATCTCCAGCAGTGTTGCGGGCGTTGGCAATCTGGATGTGGACCCCATGCTCGTCGATGCAGGACTTGGGAGTTTCCGGCTTCCTCCATTCTCGCCCTGTGTCAATGCCGGGAGCAATTCGCTTGCCATCAGCTCAACCGAACTCGATGGAAAAGTGCGCATCTTCGATTTCTATGTCGATATGGGAGCGTATGAATGTCATAACCTTGGCGATATGGACGGCGATGGAATGTCGGATGGATATGAGGTGTTCTATTTCGGCGGGAAGACCAATGCCGTGGAAAGCAACGACACCGACCATGACGGCCAGACCGACGGTGAGGAGTTCATAACTGGAATGAGCCCGCTCGATTCAAATTCCCTGTTTGTTGCATCCATCGCTTATTCTTCAACGAACGGATTCGCCACCGTCGGGTGGGAGGCGAGGATCGGCAGGCAATACAGCGTATGGTGGTGGGCGCCAGGCCTGACCAGCGACTTCGAAATAATTGCTCAAGGAATTGAATATCCTGCGATAAGCTATACCGACACCGTGTTTTCCGCATTTCCGGCGGGATTATACCGCGTTGAAGTGCAATACATTCATAACTGACCACACACATCTCCATCCTGTTGGTTGTTTCACATTGTTCCGATCGCCAACCATTGCTGGTATTCCCTCGTAAGAAGGGAGGCGAGGGGATATGAAGACGGAACGAATGTGGCACAAGGTATTGAAGGCCTTCCCGAAGGATGCGCCGCCGGAAATGATTGAAGAGACCGCGGCCACGCTGGAAGGCATGTGCTATGAGCCGGCCCTGCTGATCTGGACCCCGGAATTCCTGCGGATGACGCGCAAAGAGCTTACTTTGCTAGCTTTGTTTCCTTTGCCGTCTTTGCGTTAAAAAATGTATTGGCAATTCGTGTTAGAGCCAGAGCCCAAGGGTGATTTTGCTGGTGCTGGGAAGGAAAGCTTGGTGTAGTCCGCTTGTTCTCCAACCCGACTTTCCTTATCCATATGAGCATGTACCCCAAACATTCCTTTGAAGAGACCGGCGCATGGGCCGACGGTGTCGTTGCCCGGATGACGCTTGATGAAAAGTGCGCCTATGTTGGCGGCGAAGATGCCTTCTACACGAAGGCGATTGAGCGGCTGGGCATCAAGCGCGTGATGATGACGGATGCGACCGCCGGCGTGAACCTGAGGGACCGGTTTAACGAATTCACGTACCAGAACGCAATCGACCGTTCGACGTCGTTCCCTTGCCCGTTGCAGCTGTCGGCGACGTGGGACCCGCAACTGGCGGAGCGGTTCGCGGCGTGCGTGGCGGAGGAGTGTCTGGCGAACGGGATCGGCATTCTGCTGGGGCCCGGATTCAATATCTACCGTCATTCCCAGAGCGGCCGGAACTTCGAGTATTTCGGCGAGGACCCGTTCCTGACGTCGCGCATGATCGAACGCTACGTCAAGGGCGCGCAGGATACGGGCGTGGTGGCGACCCTGAAGCATTTTGTTGCGAACAACACCGATTATTTCCGCCGCAAGAGCAACTCGGTCGTCGACGAGCGGACGCTCAACGAGATCTATCTTCCTGCGTTCAAGGCGGGAATCGAGGCGGGCGTGATGGCGGTGATGACCTCCTACAATCTCGTCAACGGCGAGTGGGCCGGGCAGAGCGCGCATGTCATCAAGGACCTGCTGCGCGGCCATCTTGGATTCAAGTGGCTGGTGATGACGGATTGGTGGTCGGTCTTGGATGGCGTCAAGGTCGTCCAGTCGGGACAGGATCTCGAGATGCCGGCTTGTCTCGCCACGAAGGGCTTGGCGGACAAGGTCCGAGCGGGCTATGTGGCGGAGGCGGACGTCGACCGGATGGTGAAGAGCATCCTGACGACGTTGAAGGCAATGGATCTGTTCGAAGTCGAACCGCAATCTGAATTCGGAACCGAGGAAAAGTGGGAAGCCCGCAAGCAGATCGCATTGCAAACGGCCCGGGAGGGAACGGTGCTGCTGCGCAACAATGGCATCCTCCCGCTCGAGGGTTCGGATGAGATTCTGGTGATCGGCGACTTTCTTGAGGACAAGGTGGTCGGCGGAGGCTCGGCTACGGTTGTCGGCTACGACAATGTGCAGCTCATCGACGCGCTCAAGGCGGAATTCGGCGAGCAGATCGTGTACGACAAGGCGCCGACCTCGGAACGTATCCAGAAGGCAGAGAAGGTGATCCTGAGCGTCGGAACCCTGGACAGCGAAGGCTGGGATCGTCCATTCGCCTTGAAGGAGCAGGACGAGGCCTTGGTCCGTAAGGTGGTAAACCTTAATCCCAATGTCATTGTACTGGTCCAGAGCGGTAGCGGGGTTCGCATGACGGACTGGTGCGACCAAACGGCGGCGATCGTCTATTGTTGGTACAACGGGCAGAACGGCCACATGGCGGTCGCGGGGATTCTTTCCGGCCAGGTCAATCCATCCGGCAAGCTGCCGGTGACGATCGAACGTGATTTCGCCGACAGCGTCGATCCCGACTACGTGCCCGGGGGCGAGCAACTATACAGTGGATGGAACGACGAGCAGGAAGCGACGCAGGCGGTATACGATGTGCGCTACGACGAAGGCGTCTTCGTGGGCTACCGCTGGTACGATGCCAAGGGGATCGAACCGCTGTTTCCGTTTGGACATGGCCTGTCGTATACGACGTTCGAGTATTCCGGCCTCGAGGTTTCGAAAGAGCACTTTGCCGCGGATGAAACGGTCGAAGTCTGCGTCACGATCACGAACGCCGATAGCCGCGCTGGAGCAGAAATTGTGCAGCTCTATGTCTCCGATACGGAGGCGTCGCTGCCGCGTCCACCGCAGGAATTGAAGGGCTTCCGGCGGGTGGAGCTGGAGGCTGGCGCGTCGAAGACCATTCGCTTCGCGCTGGATCGCGGCGCCTTCAGCTTCTGGTCTCCGGACGCGCGCGACTGGATAGCTGAACCGGGCGAATTCGAACTGATCATCGGCGCCTCAAGCCGCGACCTGCGGCAACGCAAGCGCGTGACGCTGGTGCGGTAGCGACGGTCGTTGATGCGTTGACGTATCGTCCGCATAAAGGGGATATTCAGATACGCGCGGTTGCAGAGCAAAAGTTCGTCCATCGACTGCTTCTCCGTCCGAAATCTGTCCTTTGGTTCCGACTGATTCATAAGAGAGGGACGAGCAGGGCAGTTTAGGATGGGTGGCCGTATAGCTCTTCCGTGCTAAGAATGTGCCGGCATCTATACTGGTGCATGCCTGTCAGGGGAATGCCAGATCCGTTTTTTGGGGTTCAGTCTGGGGTTGAAGATACTTCGGACCGGATTCCCATTGTTCATGAGGCTGTTCGGTCAACTTACCATCTTTCAGCACCTTGTAGCTCACGGGAATCCCGTTTGTATACACGATGATTCCGTTCGTCTGCCCGTCTAAATCATAAAGTATAAACGTGCCGTTCCGGTATCCATTCTGCCACTGACCGGTTTTTTCGATGATCTGGGTAAAAAGGTGCCAGTTGGTCTGCGATCCATTAAAAAAACCATCCTGATTGATTTCTATCTTTTGTTGCGAATTGCTGCCGATCATCATTTGCTCATACCAGTGCTCTGATCCATCGGGATACGTCTGGGTGATGATTGTCTTGGTCCTGTTCTCAACTGCAAATGAGATCCAGGTGAACAGAAAAAATGAGATAATTCCAAATAGCGTGATGACCAGATATATGCAGGTCATTCCGATTGAGGCGGAGGTCCTGCTTGGGCGGTTCCTAATTCGCTGCCAGATTGCATTGATATGGGTTGCCAGAAGTTTGGGTGTTACGTGTGCAGCTGGGACGATCTTTTTTGCATAGGGAACCAGGTCGCGAAGGCATTCTTCCGGTATATCCTGCATATCGCCAACATCGGTGTGACTATGTTTTTTCTTGTACTCATAGGCCGCTTTGGCGGCGATGTGCGTCGTCTTCAATGAAAAGAAGATCATGATGGCAAAAATGCCGAGCACCGGCGATTTGAGCAGAAGGGCTATGCCGCCGAGCATCAGTGTGGTGACGGTCTTGAACACAACCTCCATGACCGGGTGTCTGGAAAAAAGAATCGCGTCGAAAAAGCGTCCGCCATCCAAGGGATGGAAGGGCAGCAAGTTGAATACGTTGATAAAGAGGAAGGTTCGGGTTAATTCCGCTAGCAGAGGATTTGACTCACCAGCCCGGATGTACATAACCGCAGTCACGATGCCAATGATGATGCCCGGAACAGGCCCCATCAGGGAAATTACCGCTTTCTTGGTTCCGCTTGGAGAAGTCGCCTTTCCGGAGACAGCGGCGCCAAACAGCGGGATAAAGAACATCTGGACATCCTTGTACTTCATAAGCTTCATGGTGATCAAATGCCCTAGCTCATGGATAAATATCACTGAAACCAGAATGATAACACCGCGAAAGGAACCATCGAAAAGTCCCATGCTAAAGAATAGCAACAGGGTAATGAGCAGAGAGCCAATCTGCTTTAACGGCTTTTTTTGAGCTTCATCATCCGCCTTCAGTTCCTTGGAAATCTGGCCGATCAGGTGATCATCGCACATCTGTTTTGTGATTCTGTCGCTTGGCTCATTCTGCTCCGTATAGCTGTTCAGTTTTTCGCTCACCCTTCATCCCCCCGTTAAAATCGCATCCAGCGCAAACCCGGTTAAATTTATTGCGTAGCTAAACTATAATTCAAAGAACTCTTTGATGAATTATGCTATATTTATCGCATGGAAATCCCCGTTTCCCACTAGGCTTGCATCCTCTCTGGGTGACCGGGGCGGACATTGCTCGTAAAAGTGGTGTCTAGCTCGCGTGAGGCTCAATTATAGTATGTTGGCGCGTAAAAAACCGATGAAGAATACAAATCTGATCAGTCAGGAATTAAGCGACGGGAGACGCAGATCGCTGTACGCTCCGAAATTCGCAAAGAGTTTACTCCGCAATCTTTGCCGTGTTTGAGTTAAAAAATACCGGCTTGTATCGGCAATTGGTAGAACTGTTAGTCAGACCCGCGGGGTTGCTGCCCTTTCATTAACGCAAGGCATCGGTTTTATTCTTCAATAAGTATTCTCTGGAGCGTTTTGAGGGAAGCTTCGGGGAGGGTGCCGTCGCGGTAGAAAGTGCGGATGGTTTCTAGTGCTTGCAGGCTTTCGGTCATCTGTGCCTCCAGTTGCTGGAAGTCGAGTTGGGCGAGGTCCGCTTCCTGCAAAATCTCTTCGAGCGGGGTATCGCCCAGGGCGTTTCGCGTTGCGTGGTTCAGCAAGGCTCCAAGGATCTTGAGTATATCGGCGTGAAGATCGTCGGGCTGATGGTAGATATGATCGTCGCAGAAATATTCATAGCACACCGGTGGGCGGCCTTTCTCGAGTACGCAACCGGTCGGGGAGAGAAACCCGGTCTGTTCGTTGAACTGATCTTCTTGTTGGTGGACACGCTTCAGGAAGGGGCTCGTCATCGCTTCTTTGCAGTGGATGACATCGCAGCAGCACCGTGTGCATAGTTCGCACAGCGAGTTACCTTTTCGGGCAATCAGCTCCTGCATGCCGATTTCGAGCTTGGCATACTGTTCAATATAGTTTTTCAGGTCGTTGTTCATGATGGGGGGGTGGAAAGCAGACTAAACTATTCCTCTGGATCGCCTTGTCGAGAACATCCTGCCCATTCCGAGGTTGTTGTACTTAGAGGTGGGTTCTCTTTCCGAATCCTGCTATATAAGCCCGCTCCTTTGCAGATTTCCAAATTCAACCTAGATTTTTCCCTATGATTTCAACGTCAAAAATCACGATGCGCTTTGGCAAAACGGCCCTTTTCGAGGACGTTTCGGTCAAGTTTGTTCCGGGCAACCGCTACGGGCTAATCGGGGCCAACGGCTCCGGCAAGTCGACGTTCATGAAAATCCTGACGGGCCAGTTGGATCCAAGCGAAGGCGAGGTGGCGGTCGGCAACGATTGCACACTGGGTTATCTCCGCCAGGACCACTCGGCGTTCGACGAGCATACGATCATCGACACCGTCTACATGGGAAATCCCGAACTTTGGAAAATCCATTGTGAGCGCGAATATCTCTATTCAAAGGACGAATTGACCGACGAGGAGAATGATCGATGCGGCCATATCGAAGATGAGTTTGGCGAAGCCGGCGGCTATACCATGGAGGCCGAAGCGGCGACGCTTTTGGTTGGGCTGGGTTTCAGCGAGGAGCTGTTCGGGCAAAACATGACCGTATTGCAGGGCGGGTTCAAGTTGCGTGTCCTGCTGGCGCAGGTGCTGTTTGGAAAACCCGACATCCTGCTGCTAGACGAACCGACCAACCATCTGGACATGGAATCCATCGAGTGGCTGGTCGAGTTGCTGAAGCGCTACACCGGAACGGTCATCACGATTTCGCACGACCGCTATTTCCTGAACCAGGTGTGCACGCACATCGCCGATTTGGACTATCACGAAATCCGCATGTTCACGGGCAACTACGACGACTTCACCATCGCCAGCCTGGAGGCCCGCGAACAGCAGGAGAAGGCCAACCAGAAAATCGAAAAGCAGGCGAGCGACCTGAAGGCGTTCATTTCGCGCTTCAGCGCCAACGCCTCGAAATCCAAGCAGGCGACCTCGCGCAAGAAAACCCTCGAGAAGCTTGAGGTCGTAAAGATTAAGCCCAGCAGTCGCGTATCGCCGTTCATCCGCTTCAATCCGAAAACCCGTCTGGGCGACAAGGTGATCGAGGTCGAATCGATTTCCAAGTCGTATGACGAAACGCTGTTCCGTGATTTTTCCTGCACGATCGGGCCGGAAGAGCGCGTGGCCATCATCGGCAAGAACGGGATCGGGAAAACCACGTTGCTAAAAATCCTGTGCGGTCAATTGCAAAGCGATACCGGGGAAGTCCGGTTTGGCGAGACTGTGCAGATCAGCGAGTTTCCGCAGGATGCATCCGGTATTCTGGATGCCAAGGCACGGGCGATCGATTGGCTCGGTCGGTTTTCTGAAAACTCCGCTGACGAAACTGAATTGCGTTCGTTCATGGGCCGCATGCTTTTCCGGGGCGAAGATTCCCTGAAGCAAATCGGAGTCCTTAGCGGAGGCGAGAAGGCGCGCCTGATCATCTCGAAGATGACGATGGAGGGGGGCAACGTATTGGCCCTCGATGAACCAACAAACCATCTCGATCTGGAATCCATCGAAGCGCTCAACTATGCGCTCTCGCTATTCCCCAATACACTCATCTTTGTTTCGCACGACCACCGCTTTATCAGCACGCTGGCCACGCGGATCTTCGAGGTGACGGACCACGGCATCATCGATTATCCCGGTACGCTGGACGACTACGAAGCGCAGAAGAAATAGTCGGCTCGTAGCCAGAACTGATTTCAAATAATCCATGGCCACGGATTAACACGGATTTTTCTATCATCCGTGTTATTCTGTGTTTGTCTGTGGCCCCGGCAAACTAGTTGTAGACCGGATATAGATCTGGGTCGGTGCCGGGGGCGTGACGACGCCAATGCTTGTAGGACCAGAGCCATGATTCGGGGTGGGTGCGGATCTGCTCGCCGACGACATCCATGATTTGCTGGGTCAGGGCCTTCACGATAGCGGTCTGGTCCTGTCCCTTGTCGAAGGCGGGGGGCTGAATGACGGGGCCGATATGGGCTTCGTATCGGCCGCCGCCGACGGGCTGACTGAAGGCGAAGATGATTTCCGTGCCGGTGCGATAGGACAGGAGGGCCGGTGCCGAGGAGACGGGTGTGGGAATTCCCAGAAAGTCGACCCAGATGCCGCCTTGGGCTTCGTGGGTGTTTTGGTCGAGCACAAACGCGGCTTTTTTGTTTTGGCGGAAGCGATTGATCAGGGTCCGCAGGGCCCCTTCGCGCGCAACTATGGTTTGTCCGGTTTTCTGCCGCAATGTATTCAGCATCGAGTCAACGGCTTCGTTCTTGGCTGTGGCTGCGACGCTGGCAATATCCAAACCGAGGAGCCCGCTCTCCAGTCCGATCAATTCCCAGTTTCCCATATGGGCCGTGATGATGATTTGCGCGCGGTTTTCGAAATAGGGGCCGGTGTCCGGTACGAAGGTCTGGTATTTGCAGAC
>JBNLGU010000052.1:0-20115 GCA_050306215.1 Pontiella sp. | reverse complement strand
GTCTCCCAGCGGGCTTCCTCGCCGACCGCCTTTTCGGGGCGGGTGGAGAGGTAGGCCTTCACTTCGGTAAAGCCGAAGGTCTTCCAGATAAAATTGCAGAAACGGATGACTTCCTTCACTTCGTCTTCGATCTGCTCGACCGTGCAGAAAATGTGCGCGTCGTCCTGCGTGAAGCCGCGGACGCGGAACAAGCCGTGCAGGGTGCCGGCCTTTTCATAGCGGTAGACCGTGCCCAGCTCGGCCCAACGCAGCGGAAGCTCCCGGTAGGAGCGGAGTCCGGACTTGTAGATTTCGACGTGGAAGGGGCAGTTCATCGGCTTGATGAAATATTCCATCTCGTCGATGTTCATCGCCGCGTACATGCCGTCGCGGTAGAAGTCGAGGTGGCCGGAGGTTTCCCACAGGTTGGCCTTGCCGACGTGCGGGGTATAGATGATGTCGTAGCCGTTCTTGAAGTGCTCGCGCTTCCAGAAATCCTCGATGATGGAGCGGATGCGGCCACCCTTCGGATGCCAGTGCACCAGGCCGGGGCCGACGTTTTCGCTGATAGAGAACAGGTCGAGTTCCTTGGCGAGCCGGCGATGGTCGCGCTTCTTGGCTTCCTCGATCTGCTGGAGATACATCCGCAGTTCCTTTGGATTCGGGAAGGCCGTTCCATAGAGGCGCTGCAGCATCGGGTTGGTTTCGATGCCGTGGAAATAGGATCCGGCCACGTTCATCAGTTTAAAGGCCTTGATCTTGCCGGTGCTTTCCACGTGCGGGCCGCGGCACAGGTCGGCGAACTCGCCGCAGGTGTAGAAGGTAATCTTGTCGCCCTCCGGAATTTCCGCCAGGCGCTCGAGCTTGTAGGTTTGGCCCTTGAGGATTTCCTTGGCCTCGTCGCGGGAAACTTCTTTCACCTCAAAGGGGTGGTCCTCGTTGATGATCTTCTGCATTTCGGCTTCGATGCGTTCGAAATCGTCCGGTGTGATGCGGTCCTTCAGGTCGAAGTCATAGTAGAAGCCGTCGTCGGTCGAGGGGCCGATGTCCAGTTGTACGTTGTCGAATACGCGGCATACTGCCGCTGCCATTACGTGCGCTGCGCTGTGGCGCATCCGTTCCAGGTCAGTCAGTTCCGTTTTCATAAAAGCTAAAAAATCTCCTGTAAAAAGAGGGTGAATATAGGAGGAACCGCTAGCGCTGTCAATTGGCTGCGAATCCTAATGCATCCATGAAGAAACAAGAAAGGGCCGGTCTTTCGACCGGCCCTTTAAGTTGGTGGAGGATATCGGGATCGAACCGACGACCTCTTGAATGCCATTCAAGCGCTCTCCCAGCTGAGCTAATCCCCCGTAAAAGGACGTGCTTTATACGCGGCCGCCCAAATCGAGTCAATCCGCTTTGTGGAGTTTTTTAAAGTGGTCGCTGCCGGGAAAACAACAGCGCTCCCGATCGGGTGAATTGCAGGGGAAACCGGAATATGGGAATTGCATTTTCGGCCTCCGCGGGGCAAATTCCCGATCCCCTTTGCTATAAGGGGTGGAATGCGCGGTTTTTTGAAATTGTTTGGGGTTGACAGGGTGAGGGCGATTCCGTAGTTTCCGCCCCTTGATTTTTTGGAAAGAAAGCCCGAATTGGGTATTGAGGTCATTTATGGAAGCATATGCTGTAATTGAAACCGGTGGAAAACAGTATCGCGTTCAGCAGGGCGACGTTCTCGATGTGGAACTGCTCGGCGCTGAAGCGGGTGCGAACGTTGAGTTCGACGCGCTGGCTGTATCCAATGGTAGTGAACTTTCGATCGGCACGCCAGTTGTGGCGGGAGCCAAGGTTAAAGTTTCTGTTGTAGAAGACCTTCGCGGCAAGAAGATCTATTCGTTCAAGAAGAAGCGCCGCAAGGGATATCGTCGTAAGATTGGTCACCGTCAGGATCTGACGAAGATCAAAGTGGAAGAAATCAGCGCATAGTTTTGCGGGAGGTTCGTCATGGCTCATAAAAAAGGACAAGGTTCATCCAGCAACGGTCGCGACTCTAATGCACAGCGTCGCGGTGTAAAGCGCTTCGGTGGACAGAAAGTATCGGCAGGCACCATTTTGGTTCGTCAGGTTGGAACGCGTTTCCACCCCGGCGTCAATGTGGGATGTGGTCGCGACTACACGCTCTTCGCCCTTAAGGATGGTGTTGTTGAATTCAACAAGCGCCAGCGCAAGGTGCACATTCGCGAAGAAGTTACGGCTTAACCTGTTTTTCAGGCCAAGCTTGCAAAGGCGGGTTCATCCCCGCCTTTTCTTTTGCCCGTTCGGCACGCTTGAAACTTAACACCTAAACCCTAACACTGCCTCCCATGAAACACGTTGTATTCAAGGATCGCGTCAAACTCTACGTCCGGGCCGGAAACGGCGGGAACGGTTGCGTATCGTTCCGTCGCGAAAAGTTTATTCCCAAGGGCGGTCCGGACGGGGGCGATGGCGGCAACGGTGGATCGGTCATCCTGCATTGCGACTCCAACGAGGACTCGTTGCTGCCGCTCTACTACCAGCCGCATCAGCGCGCCAAGCATGCCCAGCACGGCATGGGCTCGCAGTGCCATGGCCGCAATGGCGAAGACTGCCTTGCCAAGGTTCCGTGCGGGACGGTCGTGACCGATGCCGAGACCGGGGAATTCATCGGCGAACTGCTTAAGGAAGGCGATGAGCTGGTCGTGGCGAAGGGCGGCAAGGGCGGAATCGGCAATATCCATTTCAAGAGTTCCACCAATCAAAGCCCGAGGCAGTTTACCGAAGGCACCAAGGGCGATGAAAAAACGCTGTGGCTCGAGCTCAAGCTCGTGGCCGATGTGGGTCTGGTTGGCTATCCGAACGCCGGCAAATCCACCCTGCTCAGCAAGCTGACCCACGCGCATCCCAAGATTGCGCCGTATCCCTTTACGACCATCAATCCGATCATCGGAACGATGGAGTTTGAAAATTTCAGCCGCCTGCGCATTGCAGACATTCCCGGGCTGATCGATGGTGCTCACGACGGGGTAGGGCTGGGGCACGAGTTTCTGCGCCATATCGAGCGCTCGCGCTTTCTGCTGTTCGTGATCGACATGGCCGGCACCGATGATCGCAATCCATCCGACGATTTCCTGCACTTGCGCGAAGAGCTGAGCCTGCACCGAGAAGAACTGAGTTGCACGCCGTATCTGGTGGTAGCCAACAAGATGGACTCTCCAGGAGCGGACGAGCTGCTCAAGGAATTCGAGAAGCGTACCGGCGAGTTTGTCTATCCCATCTCCGCGGAACTGGGCGAAGGCCTCGATCCTGTTCGCGAACATCTCTACAAACATTTCTTCGAAACCACCAAGGCGCAGGATTTCGAGGATTAGATGTGCTCCTCGCGGCGGAACAAAGGCCGCTGGGAAAAGCACGTTAATATCGGATTTCAGTGAAGCGCTCACATGTGGTGTAGAGACCGCTTACTCGTAGCGAGGCGGTGGGGGAAACGTTTCCTTCGCAATACTAAGGTAAACGTTCGCTACACACTCATCGAGTGGCAAAATCCCGCAACCGTCTGTTTGAAATTGATCAATCTCTGCGGTCCTGCGAGGATTTAACTCACAGGCTTATTCCTGAGACAGTTTCGCGAGGGCTTCTAGCTTGGCCAGTGACGCGCCCGACTCGATCGATTCGATCGCCATGGCGATGCCGGCCTGCGGGGTATCAACCTTGCCGCTGGCCATAATGGCGAAGGCCGCGTTGAGCAGGACGATGTCGCGCTTCGGCCCCTTTTCGCCTTTCAGCAGGGCAAGCGTGGTTTTGGCGTTTTCAACCGGTTCGCCGCCGACCAGATCAGAGGCCGTGGCCTTGGCAAGTCCCAGGCCTGAAGGCTGGACTTCGTAGCTTTCGACCTTGCCGCGCCGGATTTCCGTAACCATCGTGGTGGTGGTGGTCGTCAGTTCATCGAGACCGTCGTTGCCGTGGACGATAAACTGGTAGTTCATGTCAAGCTGGGCGCAGGCGTCGGAGACGATCGGAACCAACTCCGGCTTGAAGACGCCCATGATGCCGTTCTTTACGCCGGCCGGATTGCAGAGCGGTCCGAGTATGTTGAAGATACTCCAGATGCCCAGCTCGCGGCGCGGGCCGACGACATGCTTCATGGCCGGATGCAGGCCGGGTGCAAACAGGAAGGCGATGCCGATTTCGGCGAGACACTTTTCCATCTGTTGCGGGGTATACTGTATGTTGACGCCGAGCTCAGCCAGGACATTGGCCGCGCCGCATTTGCTCGATACACCGTAGGAGCCATGCTTGGCCACCGTCACGCCCGCACCGGCAATCACGAAAGCCGCCGTCGTGGAAATATTGAAGGTGTGCGCGCCGTCGCCGCCGGTGCCGACAATGTCGACGGCGTTCGGGTCGTCGCACTTTACCTTGGTCATGTTGGCGCGCATGGTTTCGGCACAACCGGCGATGACCTCCGGTGTTTCGCCCGTCTGTCGCAGGCCCATGATGAACGCCCCGATCTGTGCTTCGCTGGCTTCGCCCGACATGATGTCGGCCATGGCCGCGGCGGCTTCCTCGCGGGAGAGGGTTTCTCGGGCAACGAGTTTGGCGATCACATCCTTAATCATCATTCATCTCCATGCTTCAAGTAAGGTGACACGATAGTGAATAGGAGAGGGGATTTAAAGTAAGGGGCACAAAAAAAGAGCCCCGAAGTTTCGGGGCTCTTTGCAGAAAAGCTTGGTTGCGGTTTAGGCAACAGCGGCTTTTGCGGTTTCAACCACCTTGGTGAATCCGGCCGGATCGTGGATGGCGATCTCGGAGAGTACCTTGCGGTTGAGGTTGATGCCGGCCTTGGCGCAGCCGTCGATAAAGCGGCTGTAGCTGATGCCGTTCATGCGGCAGGCGGCATTGACGCGCACGATCCACAGACGGCGGAAGTTGCGCTTCTTGTGCTTGCGATGCACATAGGCCATGGCCTGTGCGCGATCACCGGCTTCCGTCGCCTGACGGAAGAGCTTGCTGCGGGCACCGCGGAAACCCTTGGCGAGCTTCAGACGGTTGTTTCTTCTACGGCGCGAGGCCGGTCCATTGGTTGCTCTTGGCATGATTCAGTTCTCCAGCAATTAGATGAACGGGGTGATGCGCTTCATATCGGCCTGATCGACGATATCCTGACTGCGCAGTTTCCGCTTCTGTTTACGATTCTTGTTCGACAAGATGTGGCTGCCACCCATGTGGTTGCGCTTCAGCTTGCCGGTACCGGTTTTGCTAAACCGTTTGGCTGCACACTTTTTTGTTTTCGTTTTAGGCATAATAGCACCGTTCGTTTAATAAATTTATTCCAATGCGGGATCGGGGGACCGCGCAAAAGAGGAGGATTTATAGGTGAACCCCCATGGCAAGTCTAGTGTTTTTTAGGAATAAATCGGCCCTTTCGCATCCAGTGGTTTTTCGGTCAATCAAGCCAGCGAGCCCCTTTTTCCCTCGATACACAGGGCCAACCTTCCGGGGGGCAGGCGGTGGATGCGGACGGCCCCTTCCGGCAGGGCCTCTTCGGCCAGTTTTTGTAGTTCCGGGGCGGTGAAGCCGCGTCGGATGGACACCAGCCCGTCGTAGCGGGCAAAGCTGCGCGGATAGCACAGCGATAGCAGTGCGTAGCCTGCGTAGGAACCGTGGCTGCGCTCCAGATCGCTAAAAACCAAGCGCCGACGCACATGCGGTTGCCAGAAGCGGAGGAGGTTTACGATATCGTCATCACCCAGATGATGCAGGAAATGGTTGGCGAATACGTAATCAATGGCCTGGCCCGGCCGGCTGGCCAGCAGATCGAGGCGCTGGATGTTTAATCCGTTGACGTGGCCGTAGGCTTGCGTGGCGTAGTTGATGATGCGCTCGTCGATATCGCAGGCCGTGATGCTCAGGTTGAGGCCGAGCGAATGGGCTTTGTGCAGAAGCCATGCATCGATATCGCAGCCACCAGCCCCCATGTCGACCAAATGATAGGGGCGGGCCGGGTCCTTCATCATATCGTCGAGCACCCACATTTTCAGGATGGTGCGGTAACGGGCCACCAACCGGTTGATGGAGGCAAATTGGCCAACGGTGCGCAAGAGAAGGCGTTCCGAGCAGGTTGGATCGTCCATTAGTTCGGGCAAGCATGAACGGATGGCTAGATTGGGGATCATGGATGATGTCCTCGGGTATGGTGCAGCAGGCTCACTTCAACGCTTGCTTCTGGAATACCACGGCTTCGAGGAGTCCGCCATAGAAGCGTTGTCGCGAGTGGACAAACAGTCCGCGCTCGTTGAAACAGCTAAGGAGCTCCTTTCGGTCCGGGTAGAGTTTGAGGCTGTCGGCAATATAGCCGTAGACATCGGGATTGCCATGGAGCAGCAGACCCCATAACCCGCCCCAGAACTTGAGTAATCCATGGCCTATCATCTGGCCGGTCTTGTTTGCCGGTTTGGAAAAGTCGAGGAATGCGGCGTACCCCCCTAACTTCAGGACACGGGAAATTTCATCGATCGTTTGGTTCAGGTCGGGGGCATTGCGCAGGGCGTAGCTTCCGGTAACAACATCCATGCTTTCGGGGTCGCAAGGGAGCTGCGCCATGCTACCCTCGATAAAGGACACATTGAAGGTATCAATGCGCTTGTCGGCGATGGCCAGCATCTCGGGTGTGAGGTCGAGGCCAATGATCGTTCCGTCCGGGTAGCGTTCCGCGAGCATCTGCGTCACGTCGCCGGTGCCGCAGGCAAGATCGATGCAGGTTGGGGCGCTCGAGCGGGGCAGCATGGCGAGTAGTTTGCGTTTCCAAGCGATGTCCCTGCCCAGCGAAAGCGCCTTGGTGATGAAGTCGTACTTGGGTGCCACTTCCGCAAACAAGTTGCGGTTGAAGGTTTGCTTGGTCGTGGGAACGTGAATGTATTCCATCGGTTTAAGGTTGAAGCGCGATGTCATTATGCAGTGGCCTTTCTTTCGGGGGCGTTGATTTTGTTTCCGGGAATCGTGAGCATGGCGAAATAGTGGGCCAAACGTTCGCGAATAGTCGGCCGCAACAGCACGTGGCCGATCAAATGATGCCGTAGCACCGACAGCAAGCGGCCTTGGCGGGTGCCCAGCCACATGCCGCGTGCGGCGCGGCTGGCGGCCACATTGAAGGCGCGGCGGCGGACGGCCGTGTAGCGAGCAAAGAGCTTGTCTGCAGCATCCGGCGACTCCAGGGCTTCTACGATGCAATGGGCCAGGTGGGCGGCATCGGCAAATCCGGTATTCATGCCTTGTCCGCCGATCGGGCTCATGACATGCGCGGCATCGCCGCAAAGCAGGATCCGTCCACTGCGGTAGGTCCGGGCCAGACGGCGCTGGGGACGGAACCAGCTTTCGAACAACGGCTGGCTTCCGGACAAATCAATTCCCGTTCTGAGGCCGACCTGTTCCACCACGGCAGGACCGAGGCGCGAGGCCTCCGGCTGCACCTTCAGCGGCATCTGCACAATCCAGCGACGCTGTCCGCCGGAAAGCGGGAAGGCCTCCACCGATCCGCGAGCACTGAAGTAGAGCCGGGCTTCATCGCCCCAGCCGGTGTCATCCGCAACGTCGGCCATGAAAAACTGCGAGCGATAGAAATATCCGGGAAAGGCGATTTTAGCGTGGTTGCGTACGGCGCTTCGATGTCCGTCGCATCCAACCACGTAGGACGCGGTCAGGGTTGAAAAGGCGGATGAGTCGACATCCTGCAGGCGCACCTGGATCCCATCGGCGGTTTCGGATCGGTCGACAAACTGCATGCCCTCGATCACGCTGACGGAGGGGTATTTCGAAAGGTTCTTGCGAAGCAGCGCAATCGTCCTTTCCTGCGGAAGCGACAGGATGCACTGGTGCTCCGACGGCAATTTGGAAAAATCGACGTTTCCAAGCCGGTTTCCGTTTTCAAAAACCGATGCATGGGTGATGGGAATGCCCTGGTCGACAAAGGCCCGGTCGAGGGACAGTTCTTTGAGGATGTTCAACGAAGGCGGTGTGATGCCGATGGCCATGGAACCTTTTGGCGAATGCGTGCGGCGTTCGGCCACAATGATGCGAAGGCCGCGTTTGCCGAGCAGGTTGGCCAACAGCAGGCCAATGGGGCCGGCGCCGATAATGATGATGTCGGCGTCCGCCTTCGCATGGGCGGTTTTGGCGGGCACGACGGGTTTCGATTTCGCAATGGAGGGGAACCAGAAGGGGACGCATTGCTGGTAGGCGCGGAAGGCATCTCCGAAGTAGCGGATGAAGCGCCGTTCCTTGAGGGCGGCGCCGACGACGCAGTAGCCGGTCCATGCGAGGGCGAGCACGAGCTGATCGGGCGTCCATGCCGTGGTCAGCCACAGCAGTAGGGCAAAGGAGATGTAGATGGGCTGGCGCACGAAGCGGTAGAGGCCGCGGGTGGCAAATGGTTTGTAGACGGCCTTGCGGTTGCGGAACACCGCCCACCAGCCGACGAGGCCCAGCTGCAGGTCGAGCTGCGCGTCCGACATCGATTTGCCCAGCAACAGCCAGCCGAAGGCGGCCACGATGCCAATGAAAATGGACATCCCCGGCCCTGCCTGCCACCAAACGATGCCGGAGGGGGACCAGCAAACGAAGGCAGTCAGGAGTTGCAGGGAGGAGATGATCACGAAAACAGTGGTAGAGATCTTGTTGCCGATGCCGAAGGGAACGAGCTTGGCCATGAAGCGGCGACCCTTGGGCGAAAGCAACCAGGAATGGCTGATGGGAAAGGTGGCTAGCAGCAGTGCATTGGCGAGCATGCTATTCCAGCCGTGGAACGGTCCGATGCCGAAACGAAGTCCGGTGAAAAGGGAGATGGCCATGGCGATGACGGCGGCGCCGAAGCTGACATGGCAGATCATGCCGAAGACGAGGGCGGCGAGGCGTTGCGCCAAGGTGTGGTTCGTGGATGTATGGTTCATAACGGTTTCCTTGGGTGTGGTTTTGCGTGAATGAGGTTCAGCCAGGCCGGAAGGACCAATAGGTCGCAGAAGAGCGCGGAGGCCATCATGCATCCGGTCAGCAGGGCAAAGGTGTTGGTGGGAATGAAACTGCCAAAGGCCCCCATCCAGAAGCCGCCGACAAGCACGATCGATGAAACCACCAGGGCTCGCCCGATACGGCAGGTGGTCGACCGCGTGGCCTCGCCAACGGGGAGGTGGCGGTATGTCTGGAAATGATGGAGGTAGTGGATGGTGTCGTCGACGGCCAATCCGATGACGACGGCCGCCACCATGGTGGTGGCCGTGCTGAGGTCGATGCCCAGCAAGCCCATCAGCCCCGCACCCCAGATGATGGGCAGCATGTTCGGGATAAAGGCCGGTATCAGCACGGCGGGCGAGCGGAACAAAAGGCAGGTGGAAACCAGCACAACGGCCAGGGTGATGCCAAAACTTTTGATCAACGTGGCAACCAGCTTGTTGGAATCGCGCACCACCTGGTAGTAGGCGCCGGTCGGTGTAGCGACCCAATCGTCACCTAGCGCGTTGTGTGCGATTTCGACGATTTGGTCGCACAGCTCCCGTACGCGGTCGGAACCGACGTCGTCCAGATGGATCTGTATGCGGGCGAGCCGCCCTTCATCGGCGATCAGGCGATCCGCCATGGCGTCGGTACTTTCGGTGACAAGCGACATTGGCTTAGCGACATCCACGATCGAACTGGTTCCCGCAACATCGGGCAGGTCTTCCATTCGATTCACCATATCCGTTAGATCTGGGAGGGCGGCCATGAGGTTGATGGGAGATCCATCCTGCCTGCGGATCAACAGGTCGAGCGAACGAACACTGCCGAGCGATCGGTTGACGGCATCGTGGTCGACAAACGTGGGATCGTGTTGTTTGAAGAAGTGGATGAGGTCGGTGTTGTTCCTGATGCCTGCGGCCGCCCGCCCACTGGCTATGGTTACGACGCATGCCAATAGCAGAATCGGAATGGGATGGCGGACGGGCCATTCCGCCATTCCCTTCAGGAAGCGGGCCATCCAGGTCGATTGGGCGCTGGTGGGCCGCTCGGGGGTCCACCGAAGGGCGATCGGTAGGATATCGAAGGCAAAGATGACGGAGAGGGTGACCCCGATAGCCGCAAACAGCCCAAACAGGCGCACGGCGGGAATCGGGCTCAGTACCAGCGAGAGCAACCCGACGGCCGTCATGGCTGCCGTGAACACGCAGGGTTTCCAAACGGACTTGATGGCGGCGCGGATGGCATCGTCGCCTCTTTTCCCGCTGTCGACGGCATGTAGCCATGCATCGAATAGGTGGACGGAGACCGAAACCGAAAGGACAATGACCACGGGCGGCAGCAACGAGGTGATGCTGTTGAGTTCGAGATCGCAGGCGGCATAGAGCCCAAGGGTGGTCAACAGACTCAAGCCGACAATGACCATGGGCAGCAAAACGCCGGCCACCCGCCGAAAGAGCAGTCCCAGCATGATCATCATGGCGACGCCCGACAGGGGGGTAACCACCTGCTGGTCGCGGGCGATATGGCTGGCGACGCTGGCTTTCAGGAGCGGGAGGCCCACCACATGGACTTCGCCTTCGATCTCCTTTGGGGCGTCCGCCAGCAGGGTGTCGAGCAACTGCGACCGCTCGTTGCGCGGTTGGTCGGAGCGCAGCACCAGTAGGATGCCTGCGGTGCGTCCGTCTTCCGAAACAAGCCCCGGTTTGGGTTGGGATGGCTCCGGCAGGTGGACCTCGCGAACGCCGTTCAGGCTCCGTAGCCAATCGGCATTTTCTTGCAACTCCCGGCGTCCGGCTTCGCTGCCGAGGTCGTCTCGTGTGACGACCACCATCAGTTCGTAGTCGCTGTCGAAGACCCGTTGGAAGGTTTCATAGACTTGGTCCTTGCGGGCTTCATCGGATTGCATGGACAGGTTGTCCTGTTCAATGCCGAGGCCGCGCACGAACCAAGCCGCCACAAGCGCAACCAGTGTGGTTGCGGCCAGCTTGGCTGTCCGTTGGAGGGAAGGATTCATGGGTGGATGGGAAGACGTTACAGGATGGTTGCCAAGGCGTCGTCCGGCGCATGCTTCGCGCGTTTGGCGCGGGCGGGCAGGTATTCGAGCAAGGCGGTTTCAATGGTCAGTCCCGGGCCAAAAGCCATGGCGCAGATGGGATGGCTTTCATCCAACCCTTGGCGATTCAAGATGCGGTGAAGCACGAACAGGACGGTGACGGCGCTCATGTTGCCGAACTGGCGCAGGGTTTCCCGCGAATCTTCCAGTTGCTCCGGCCGTAGCCCCAGCTCGGTTTCAACGCGGTCGACGATCGATCGGCCGCCGGGATGTACCGCCCACGTTCCGATTTCATCCAGGCTCCATGGTGCATCGCGAAGCACGCGATCAACGATGCCGCCGATGTTGCCGGCAATGATGTTGGGGACATAGGTGGAGAGGCGGATGTCGAAGCCTCGATCGCCGACTTCCCAAGCCATTTCGCTTTCACCTTCGGGGGCGAGGGCAGAGACGAAGGATTGCACGGACAGGGCCGGTCGGCCTGCCGCAGGTTCGCGGGCGCTGACGATTACGGCTGCCGCGCCATCGGCAAACAACGAGTTGGCCAGCAGGCTGTCGGCTTCTTCGCGGAACTGGAGGTGTAGCGAACACAGTTCAAGGCAGACCACCATGACCACGGCCTTTGGATTAGCCTGGCAAAACTGATCTGCCATTCGCAGGGCGGGAAAGGCGGCGTAGCAACCCATGAAGCCGATGTTGTAGCGCTCCGTGCTTTCTGGCAGGCCCAATCCCTTGATCAGGTCCAGGTCGGGGCCCGGATTGTAGAAACCGGTGCAGGAGACGGTCACGACGTGCGTGATGTCGTCGGCCATGAATCCGTCGGCACGTTCCAGCGCCTTGCGTCCAGCTTCCACCACAAGCCTACCGGCGCATTCGCGATAGTAGCGGTTGCGTTCGCCGGTTGAAGGTTCGATGATCCTTCCTTCCTCGTCTTCCTGAAAAAGCAATGCGTCGGCATGGGGACCGAAATCCGGCAGTACGCTGTAGCGCGTTTCGATGCCGGAATGGTCGTATATCCCGTGGATCAGCCTGCGGTTGCGCTTACCCGGCAACCACCCGACCATGCGGTCGCGGGCATAGTCCTGCCGGTAGGAATAGGGGGGAAGAACGGGTTCGATGTGATGGATGTAGGTTTTCATCAATATTAGTTTCCTGCAACGGTTTTACCAATTTGTCCCACGATGGTGCATTCCACATACACCGTATCATCGACGCGGATCATACCCAGCACCGACGGGCCCTTCAAGTGGAAAGCCTTGAGCGACACGGGGAAGGCCATGTTGCACGTGATCTGGTTCTCTGAGCGCTGCACCTCCGAGATGATGGCGGTAACGTCGTGTTCTTCGTCGCAGATTTTGAGGTGAAGCTTGGCTTCAGCCTTTTCTGTTTCGGAAACCACGGTTTCCGCCAGTTCCCCTTCGATCCGTGCGAAGTGCTCGAGGTCGAACATCTTGAACATGTTCTTGTCGCGTTTCTTGTTGTTGGTGGTCATGTTCCCCACATCGATGAAGGTTTTGGCCGACACCGTCAGTTGACCGTCCTCTTCCTGTTCCTGGAAGGTTGCGACAAACGGGCTCGTTGCGGCCACGCCTTCAAAATCATGGAGGGTGGAGGATCCTTTGAACTTGATGTCCGCCTTGGCCGCAAGGGTGTTGGCCCATGCCGATCCATGCATCAGGGCGATCCCTGCCGCGATGAGTACGAGTTGCTTCGTAAAGGTCCTGTTCATGTGTAGCTCCTTTGTTAATTCGACGCAAACGTAGGTTCGCTCCTGGGGAAACACAAATAAACTTGCCTGAAGATAGCTTAAGATTTGGGTGGTTGCGCGTCCAAAGGGGCAATGCTAGATTTTGAGCCAACGGAAAGGGAAAGAAGATGACCGAAAGCTCCATATCCATACTCGTTGTTGAGGATGATGTTGTATTGGCGGATGCCCTGTCGATGGGTTTGTCGGAGGCGGGCTATGCGTGCCGAGTGGCTCACTCCATCAAGGATGCCCGGGATATGTTTGACACCGTAACGCCATCCCTGATCCTCCTCGATATGGGATTGCCGGATGGCGAAGGCATTGATTTTCTCGAGGGGGTGCGCGAAACGGAGGCCACGCTGCCCATTATCATCACGACCGCCCGCTCGGGCGTGTCCGACCGGGTGACCGGCCTGGAGCGCGGTGCCGACGACTATCTGGTAAAGCCCTATGCCTTCGAGGAACTGATGGCCCGCATCCGTACGCAGCTGCGCCATGTCCAGCGCAGCATGCTCCAGCAGAAAGTGGGCGACCTTTCCATCGATCTGCCCAGCCGGACGGCCTCGCGCGCCGGAACCGTACTGGATCTTACGCCGCGCGAATTCGACCTGCTCGCCTATTTGATGTCGCTCCAGGGTGAGGTCGCCACCCGGGAGATGCTGCAGCACGAAATCTGGAAAGTCCGCTCCACGATGACGTCCATGGACAATGTGATCGATGTGCACGTTTCACGCTTGCGTCAAAAACTCAACATAGACGGATTGCCGCCTTTGCTTCACACGGTTCGCGGGGTAGGGTTCGTGCTTAAAGAGGCGAAATGAAGAAGAGAACAATCCGCGGTCGGTTTTTTGGTTCGCTGACCATTTACACGCTCGTAAACTTCCTGCTGATTGCCATCTGCCTGATTTCCTTCGACCTGTATGAGTGCTACGAAAGCGGTGCCGTGTTGGAGGAGGAATTGGAAGAGGTGATGGTGATCGGCATTGTTATGCTGGTGCTGTTTCCCATCAGTCTCGGTGTGGCATGGTTGGTTTCCCGTTGGTTGCTGCGTCCGTGGCGATCGATGATGATGCAGGCGGAAAGCATCAGCAAGGGTCGGTTGGAAGATCGCATAGAGGCGGATAATCCGACGGACGAAATCGGCCGTCTCGCCGCCACGATCAATACGACCTTTGATGAATACCAGGAGTTGTTGGATCGTATGCATCGTTTCAGTTACGACGCATCGCACCAGTTGCGCAATCCGCTGGCCGCTATCCGCACCCAAAGCGAGGTCTGCCTGAAACACCCGCGGACCGAAGAGGAATACCGGGACGTGATCGTCGATATTCTCGACAGCACGGTGCGTCTAAGCCGCACCGTCAGCCAGTTGCTGTTGCTGGCCCGCGCGGCCGGAGGGGCGTTGGACGAGTACCGCGCGTCGGTCGATCTTGAGGAGCTGTCGCGAGGTGTGTTGGACGAAGCCGTGATGATCGGCGAGTTGCGCTACATCACCGTTGACTTCTCTGCGGAGGATCACCTGCCGGTAGTTCGGGGGGTTCCTGACTTGATTCGCGAGGCGTTATCGAACCTCGTGGACAATGCCCTGAAATATACGCCTTCGGGCGGTCGAATCGAGATCAGCCTGTCCAAGGGTGCATCTTCGCGGGTGCGGGTTGAGGTTTCCGACGCCGGTCCCGGCCTGACGGGTGCTCAGCGAGCCGGCATCTTCCGGCCCTTTGAGCGGGGCCACACCGCATGTAAGGAGGGCGCCGGGCTTGGTCTTGCCATTGTGGCCGATGTTTGCCGGGCGCACAACGGCACGTTCGGGGTTGATAGCAGTGCGCTGGGCGGCTGTTGTTTCTGGATGGAGTTTCCGGTTTAACGCTAGATGCCGGCTCCTCCGCCATGGGTTTCCCGGGTGCGGATCACGACGCCGCTTTCCGTCCGCGAGACCAGGCTGCGCGGCGGAATGGACTGCATGAGAAAGACGTTGCCTGCGACCACCGACTCGCGCCCAATCACCGTATCCCCGCCAAGAATCGTGCTGTTGGCGTATACGATCACTTGATCTTCGACGGTCGGATGTCGCTGGATGTGCTTGATCGGGCGGCCATGTTCATCGAGCGGAAAACTCTTCGCACCGAGGGTCACGCCCTGGTACAGCTTGACGTTGTTGCCAATGTGGCAGGTTTCGCCGATCACCACGCCGGTGCCGTGGTCGATGAAGAATCCCTGTCCAATGGTGGCGCCTGGATGGATGTCGATACCGGTAAGCGAATGGGTGTATTCACTCATGATCCGGGGAATCAACGGGACGTTCAGGTTGTAGAGTTCGTGGGCAATGCGGTGCGAGGTAATGGCGACCAGCCCGGGATAGGCCAGCTTTACCTCGGCATAGCTCAGGGCGGCCGGATCGCCGTTGTAGGCGGCTTTCACATCTTCGATCAACGCGACGCGGATATCGGGCATGATGGAGAGGAACCGGTTGACGATCCGCGCGGATTCGCCGTGCAGGTCGTCGATGGGCGGACGGTTCTCGTGCAGGTCGGCTGCTCCCATCCAGTGAAAGGGCAGTGCTTTTTCCACTTCCTGCAGCAGGATTTCGGCCGTGGCGCTCAGTTGCTGTTTGAAAAAGGTGATGAAATCGGCGGGTTCGGGCATGTATTTTCCCGGGAAAAGGATGTCCGCCAAAAGTCGGAGTGCTTCGATAACCTGGTCAATCTCGGGATGGGCCCAGAGCGGACGGTCCGGCAGGTCTGCTTCTTCGCGGGCATAAAGCGGGGCCAGCCGCGTTGCCGTTTCTTCGATTTTCTGGATCATATTCATGCCACATCCTCGTTATTTGTACCCAAGCTAGCGCGCGCGCAGGAGCATTGGCAAAGTGAATCTGCATGAAATGACGGTTTGAAGATTGGAATCGAGGGAAGTGCACGGTGTCGCCCCTTGATGGCCGAAAGTGCTTCGGTTTTTTATTGTCCAGTGACGGACAGGCGCTAAACTGCAATCGATTTGTTTGGTTTGTTGATTTGTTCGCGTTTATGGCAAGTATTGTAAAGTCGGCGGCAAAATCGGGGGTGTGGGTATGAAAAAGACAGTATTTTCCATCATGGTCGCAGCATCGTTGCTCTCGTGGTGTTCGTATGCCGAGGAACTGCGCGTTTGGACGGCCGTCAATGGACAGACGATCGAGGCCAAGTTCATCCAAATGTCCGGTCTCAAGGTGGTGCTGGAGACGACGGATAGTAAGCGCATCATGATTACCAAATCCAATTTGTGCGCGGCGGACCAGAAGTATTTGGCCGACGTCATCCCTCCGGAGCTGAAGATCGATATCGACAAGGATGTCGACAGCCGGAAGTTGCACGAGACGGATGGCTATACCGAAAAGCAGGAAACGGTCACTCTCAATATCGTGATCAAGAAGCTGAACCCCGATCCCTGTACCCGGAAGTTCAAGGCCCATGTGTACTTCATCGGCGAAGCCCCCCGGAGCGGTAAGCGCAAGGTCGTGGCGCAAAAAGAACAGGACGTTTCGTTCCTGAAACACAACACGGTCAAGTTTGCCGCAACGGCAACGATGCAGCATGACGATTACGGGCCGGAATACAGTTTTGTGGGCCATGTGGATTTTGGTTGGGAATTCGAAGGATATATCCTTGTCATCAAGGACGAGACGGGGCAGGCAATAGCGGTAGAATCAAACAAGAGCACCTACAAGGCAAGCCTCGCGAAAATTGAAAAGAAAAAGAATGAGCGCGACGGGTTTGACCTGTAATGTCCAAAGGGGTTAGTCGCTCTAAAATTTTTTTTAACGGGGCAGGATTATGATAAATGATCCGGCCGCGTTCAGTTTTCAGAGGAATCGAAAATGAAGTATATCAGCACACGCGGGCGAATGGAGCCCATTGGTTTTCAGGATGCGGTCATGACTGGGTTAGCGCCCGACGGAGGGCTCCTGCTCCCCGAATCCCTTCCTAATGTATCGGAAACGCTGGATGCGTGGTCGAAGCTCTCCTACACGGATCTGGCATTTGAAGTCCTGCGCCTCTTTGCGACCGATATTCCCGATGACGAGTTGCGGCAGCTCATCGACACCAGCTATGCCACGTTCGACCATCCCGAGGTGGCCCCGTCAGTTAAGGTCGGCGACGTCTACGTGCTGGAGCTTTTTCATGGGCCAACGCTGGCCTTCAAGGATGTAGCGTTGCAGTTTCTCGGGAACCTCTTTGCCTATATTCTCGAACGGCGCGGCGGTAAGCTGAACATTCTGGGCGCGACCAGCGGCGACACCGGCAGCGCGGCGATCCACGGCGTGCGCGGCAAGCCCAACATCAACATCTTCATCATGCATCCGGCCGGTCGCACCAGCCCGCTGCAGGAAAAGCAGATGACCAGCGTGCTCGATGACAACGTCTTCAACCTCGCCGTCGACGGCACGTTCGACGATTGCCAGCATATCATGAAAACGACCTTTGCCGATGTACCGTTCAAGACGGAGCATTCGCTTGGTTCGGTCAATTCGGTCAACTGGGCACGCGTGCTGGCGCAGACGGTCTACTATTTCTATTCCGCCTTCCGCGTAATGGAGAAAACCGGTTCCTCTTCTGTGCAGTTTTCGGTGCCGACCGGCAACTTTGGCGATATCCTGGCGGGCTACCTCGCCCTGCGAATGGGACTGCCAATCAGCAAACTGATCCTTGCTACCAACGAGAACGATATCCTGTCGCGTTTCTTCAACAGTGGCGTCTATGGCATGGCCAGCGTAGTACCGACGATCAGCCCCTCGATGGATATCCAGGTGGCCAGCAACTTTGAGCGTTACCTCTACTATAAGGTCGGGCAGGATGCCTCGAAACTTACCGCCTTGATGGCCGGCTTCTCACAATCGGGCGAGCTGTGCGTGCCTCTCAATGGAAACGGTGTGGTCGACGATCTGTTCGTGGCCGGTCGGGGCGACACGGCCGCGACACTGGGGATCATCAAACGATACAACGATCAATTTGGCTATGTCCTGGACCCGCACACGGCCGTGGGTATTTTCGTGGCGGAGAAGGAGCTTACCGAATCATCGCCGACCATCTGTTTGGCGACCGCGCATCCAGCCAAGTTCACGCAGGCCATCATCGATGCGGTTGGCGAGGAGGTTCATCACCCGACGCTCGACGCGCTGGCCGATGCCGAAACGCGCTTCGATTCCATCGCCAACGATGTGGAAGCGGTGAAGCGCTATCTGGTGAGGCATATTTAGTTAATCGAGGAGGGGTAGATGAAGAGGTATATCGTTGTACTCACACTGAGTCTCCTTTGTCTCAGTGCTATAGCTGAGGAGGACTACCATGAGTTTGTGGATCAACAGAGTCGTTCCATTGTTCTCAAAATCATCACTTGTGACATGTCTGGAGGAACTGTCCTCGTTGAAAGGCGGGATCACCGAAGATTGACCGTTAAAATCAACACCTTTTCGCCGGATGATCAGCTCTACATCAAACAGTGGTATATGGAGCATGAGATGCTTTCAGAGAAAAATCTCAGGATTAATTTTAATAAAAAAACGGTGAAGAAGTGGAATGAGAAGATCATGACCCCTGAGCAAACCACAGCCAGGGGCGTAATAATTCCGCCGGAGCAGATAGGTGTAAAGCGGTTTGAGACCATTGCTTATGAGTTGGTGTTTCAGAACAGAGGAGATGTCCCGATTAGTAAAATGCGGGTAGAATACATCATATTCTACGAGCAACTTTCGACTGGAATTAAAGATGTAGATCCGATCCAAAAGCAGCTAAAAGGAGCCTTTGAAGTCTTGGATCTCCACGCGCGTGAAAAGATTAGTGCAACAACTGAAGCGGCTCAGATTTTTGAGGAGGACCGGAGGCGAGGGGTTCATGTTGGATCGACTTCGATTGATGATTACAAGCCACACGAAGCACAAGGTAGGATTCACGGTATCAGGGCGAAAGTATATGTGACATTGGCAAACGGCGATGAGATTTCGCGAGATTATTGCGCTCCTTCAAAACTGTCTCTGGAAAAATACCCATGGGATGCTGCTCAGGAATCATTGCCAATTCGCGATATTAGGAGGGATTAATCTCGTTTGCCCAAATGGGCAAGCTGGCCGATGCCGAAACGCGTTGCGATTCCATCGCCAACGATGTCGCCGCCGTCAAGCGGTATCTAGTTACCCACACATCGAAAAGTAACGAACAAGGAAGGATGGTATGAAGTATTGCATTGCTTACTTGTTGCTGGGGATGTTGTGCCTTGTTGCACATGCCGAGGACGAGTACCGCTCTTTCACGGATGCACAGGGGCGTTCCATTCGTCTCAGGGTTACGGCATGCGATCTTTCCCGCGACAGTGTAACCGTGCAGAAGGAAAATCGCCAAAGAGTAACCGTAAAGATAAGCGGTTTTTCCGCGGAGGATCAGGCCTATATCAAGGAATGGCATATGGCCAATGAGTTGCTATCGGAACGAAACCTGAAGATTGTTTGCGATGACACCGTCGTTTTTTCCCGCAAAGAAGATATAAAGGGAACTGAATATAGCGGAGGTACTTATGATCTTACCCCGACTACGGTTGTTGTAGGGTATAAAAAGTATGAGGAAACCGCATGTCGGGTATCCATGGAGAACAAGGGATCTGTTCCGATCGAGAATGCGCGAATCGAGTACAGATTATATTACGAGCAGGATCGAATGAGAGTGCTCAAGGGCGAGATGAATGCTCCTGTTCTGGGAACGCGTAAAAAGGTGGAACTCCTCACCAAGAGCGTTGAGATTATCAAGTGCAGCGGCAAAACGAGCGTAACAAGCGGTGAAATCATAGGTTTCCGGATGCGGGTATATGTAAAACTTCCGAGCGGCAAGGAGGCCATACGCGAATATCAACACCCAACCTCCTTGTCTGCATCGAAATATTCCTGGGATCTACAGGATGAATCATCTCAGGTTTCCGGCATGTAAACCTGTCATCTTCCAACCGCAAGTCGGGTTTCCTGCCTTGCCTTGCGGAGTTATTCTGAAGGAAATATCCATGGGATGAACACTTCATGGAACGCATTTATCGATCAGGCTCCGCCGATCTGAAGTTCCAACTCGACGGGGCATTTCAGTGAGTTGGAAATCGGACAGGTTTTTTCCGCCTGTTCCACGGCCTTGCGTGTCGCATCCACTTGCGAGGCATCTTCCAGTTCGACGGTAACAGCCACCTTGATTCCGGTGATGGTCAGTCCGGCAGGACCTTTCTCCATCGTGGCGGTGGCGTTGCTCTTGTAGGAGCGCAGTTGGATCTTCGCGCGGTCGATGAAAAACAGGGCCGAGGTCATGATACAGGTAGCCACGGAGCTGGTGAGCAGGTCTTC
>JBNLGU010000051.1:0-20187 GCA_050306215.1 Pontiella sp. | reverse complement strand
GAGGCCGGGAAGGTGAAGTCGGCCTTGTAAGGGTTCGCACCCGTGCTTTCGATCCAGCCATGGCCCTCGATGTAGAGACTGCACTTGCCGGAGCCCAGCACCAGGTTGCGGCCGTAGACCGAGAAGCTCCCGCCGGGCGCGATCCGGTCCGGGCCGGCCCACCAGGCCTCCGTGGCGTTAATCGCCACCGGGCCGCCGTAGCCGTTGGCGTTGCGCGGCCAGAGCAGGTACATCTGGTCGGCCGGCAGCGAGGCCGGCAGCGTCACCGCCGCCTGCATGCCGTCGAGGCGAACGATCGCGCCTTCGGCCTCCGTCGCCGCCGAGGCGGACTGGCCGTAGAAGACGTAGCTCGCGTCGCTGCCCTCGCGGGCGCCGGTGTACGCCGAGAGCCCGCTGGCCGTCAGCGCCATCGTGTCGCCCGGGCCGTTGAGACGCGTCCAGCCCGAGATCTCGGGCGTGCCGGAGGCGGGGGCCGTGCTAGCGACAGGTGGGCTGAACGCACTAAACGAAGCCGGAAACGAGGGGTGCGGTTCCGGTCCGGCATACTGTGGTGCCGGGTATTGCAAAGCGGGTGCGGATGCCGCCATGGCACCCGCAATGAACAAGCCCAAAACGATATGTTTACCTCGTTTGTTGCATGTATTGTACATCGACTACTTCCTCAATTGGTTAATGGTCCGTTTGCCCTCCCCAAAGAGCCTTTGCAGATCCGATCTCCGGAAAATCCGCAACACAAACGTACACAGCAGCATGCCGCAGGGCACATGCCAGCCAGGGTCAGGAGTATGAGATCGATGCCTCGAGGCGAGAGTGGTTTACCGGATGGTGGCGAGCTGGTTTTCAACAGCGTAGTTGCCATAGGTGCAAACGGTCTGCGTTTACGTCAACTTGTTGTCGTTCTATCGCAATGGTTCTCCCATTTGCCAAGCAGGATGTTTCTCCAACTACTCCAGCGGATCATCCTACCCGTCCAGCCCTTCTTTACATGGAACAATCCTGGATCGATTCCAGCTTTGCCCAGCACTTGCATATACACCGGTAAAGATATTCTTCTCGCCCTTAAATTATAAGGACTTACAACGCTCAGGCATACCCCTGCCTGTACGAAGAAATGCGGATGTTTATATGAGGAGGTCAATAGCGTCAAATAAAATTCCGGGCATTTATTTTTCGTGGAAATACACGACATTGGGGTCCGTTTTTAGGAAGGCCGAAATACCCCCTAGAAACGGGCTAATGCCCGCATCATCCCATCAAAACCCATAGTCTTTTATCACCAATAGAAATCATGACGGCCAGCCAAAATCCATCTAGAGAAAGGTCGTTGTCAAGTTAGTAGATGCGTGGACGATCCCGCCATCTCCTACCCGGACCGGGGTCATGAATCCACTAATTGGCCCAGTAAATGGGCCAAATGCCGTTTCAGCTTAACCGGCGGCTTGTCCTGCAGTACATAACGGCCGCCCGCTTCTTCGCGCACATAGGTGCGCCAGCCATTGGCCGCTCGCCACGGCATGCAGACATTGTCAACGGCCACCTCGGCCGATGCGGCATCCAATCCAAGCTGCTTGCAGGTAAACAGGCATCGTTCGCGGTCGGCGTTGCCGCGTTGCACCGCTTCATACGCAAAATATTCGGCCGACTGTTCTTCAATCCCCGCTTCCGGCTCGTAGTAGGGATTCTTCGGTGGCGGCAAGCCGGCGGGCTTCATGTTTTCGTGTCCATACTTGTAGAAGCCCTTCATCAGCTGGATGGCCCGGTCCAAGGTATCCTCATGTTCCACCAAATCCAACGGATCGACCCCCGCCCGCTTGGCAAGGGCGGCATATGCATCCACCCCGTCGACGATCGCCTTCAGAGTCCGTTCTGCGTGTATCCTATCCATACGATTACCTTATCCTGCCATCAACGCCCGTTCCAAAAAAGAAAACGAGCTTTTCCTCAACGCGTTTTTCCGTAGCTCCACGGCATCCCAATCAATATCTGCCCCGCCCAGATGATCCTCCGCACCCTGGACGCAACGCTCCTGTAAACCAAGGCCGCCGCAGAGGTTCTTCATCCGCACGAAGTGGCGAGCCTTGTGCCCCGTTAGTGCAACGGCGTAGAAGGGGCGTTTGAACAAAATCGAAAATGCCGTCCCATGAAACGAGTTGGTTACCACTGCGGCGGCATTATGAATCAGGCCCAACCATTCCGCCGGATCGAGCGGTCGCACGCATTTTCCGGGACGTGTCCATAACTTGAGCGAGGCATCGATGTTCAATAACGGTTTGCCCAGCTTCCGCGCCAGCGATGTCGCCGCAGCATAAATTCCCGGCGACTTCTGCAATTGGTATATCAGAACATAGCTTCCCTTGCTTTGCCTCGGCCGCGCAAGCTCCGCCCAATCATCCCGCAAGAGGGTCGGATCAAGCACCAGTTCTGCGGGCCGGCCGGTCAGATTCTGGACAAACTCGCATCCCTCCATTTCCCGGCTCGACAGCGCATCGAAACGCTGGAGATATTCCTTCATTGCCATCTGGTGTTCGGGCGAAATGGACTCGCCGCCGAAACTGGGAGCATAGGCAATACGGCGCACCGATGGTTCCCCGAAGGATAAGTAATAAGCCGGGTCTGGCCTCCCGCCCGTCACCCTTGGATTCCATATCTGGTCGCTCCCGCATATATAGGCATCCGCTTCCGGCGGATCCGCCACCAGCTCTTCCACCGTGCGGTAGGCTCGCGTTTCCCGCAGATACTCCGTGACAAACCGGCGGTAAGCCCGCTGTTTCTGAGGAACCTTCGTCAGGGCCGAATACACCGTATTCATGGACGGATTGCGGGCAGACTGAATCGGATATTGGACGATGGACGCCTCGTGCCCCATATGCTCGAGGGTTCTGCTTAGTGCGCAGGCCTGCAGAACTGCGCCGGGATGTGTGATGTTGTAGAAAGTTGCTATGCAGATCTTCATCGGCAACGCCTATTGTGGTCCGACTTGTTCTTCCATCCGATCGGTGACGCAATACGCCATCGACAACGATCCGCCCAACATCCACCCCAGAATCTGACGGCCTTGCTGCTTTGCAAGATACCGATCTTGCGGATAGGTTCAACTGCATTTCAGCAGACATTCTTCACCCGGGTCGCGCTTACTCCGTCTGCATCTCAACGCCAACCCGATAGTAACCCTGTTGCACGGCTGCGTGCATGGCATCGGTATAGCTGTTTTGCGGATAGGACAATCCCTCTGTCACGGGAAAGAAACCGACCATGAGATTGGTACTCCACCAGATGCTGTATTGACGATTGCTCGCACACGGTTGCCACGTGATCTCCATTGGGTTGAAATAGGTGATCCGGAAATACGAGGCTCCGTTGGTGGGTACGCTGTCAGCGACCTGCTCCGCCCCGTTGCTCTGGCCATCGTCATCATCGTCGCGGAAGGGGTCGGCATTGCCGCCAAAGTACAACTGCTCCCATTCATCGAGAAGGCCATCGCCGTCGCTGTCGGAAAGGCCGAGCAGACTTTGATACTCGAAGCATCCCATGTCGATGTATCCCTCAACGATCCGGGGATTGCCATCCAGGTCTTTGGCCTCGGACACGTAGACATTGTTTCCCCAGTTGATGCAGGGCGAGTTCGACGAGAGATGGTGGTTCGCACCGAACATCGGAGCGTTCGTAATGTTTCCGTTCACCCCCGGCACCGTAGTGGGACAGCATGTATTGACGAGCGCTCCGCCCGAGTCTGCCGGAGAGTCATCATCATTGGTGTTGTTATAGATGATGCAGTTGTAGGCTGCACCCACCATGGCGACCCCGTTTAGATAAGCGGAATGATTGTCGACAATAGTGCAGTTGTACGCCACCGAATCCGCCAGACCACTTCCGTCACCGTGAAGGTCGTTAAAGTTGCCCTGAACCAGGCAGTTGATCGCAGCAATCCCGTATCCCCCGCCGCCGCTCTGACTCGCCGTATTGCCTTCGATTGTGCATCCAACCGCTGTCCCACCCAGCATCCCGCCCCCATCCCAATAGGCATGGTTATCCTTGATCAGGCAGTTGGTCAGCGCACTGTCATAGGCCCCGCCGCCGCCCGTGGTTTCGCTCATGTTCGCGTCCGAGTAATTGTTCATCAGGATGCAGTCAACAGCGCTTCCATTAGCCAGCCCGCCACCATAGTCGGCATGGTTGTTCCGTAAAACACAATTGCTTGCGGCACCCATGTACATGCCTCCGCCATCATGGTCTGCCGTGTTCGAAATAAATGCGCAATCACGGGCATCGCCGTAGGCCAGCCCGGCCCCGGAAGCGGCGCTGTTGTTGCTGATGGTGCATCCGATCGCAAAGCTCTCGTATAGCGCACCGCCGTAGGCATCTCCCTGGTTCCCTGTAAAATCGCAATCCCTGGCTGTGCCGCCCTGCATGCCGCCGCCTCCCCAGCTTCCGCCGTAATTGTCAATGAACCGACAATTGCGAGCAATTCCGCCAGACATTCCACCACCCCCGGAATCCGCCAAATTGCCCTGCAATACGCAATTGGTCACGACCGCGAGATCGTTGGCACAGTAGACACCGCCACCATATCCGTAGATATAGAATCCATTGCGGATGGTGAAACCGCTGACCACGCACGCATTGCTGCCGAGATTCAGGCAACGCACGGAATGGCCGCCGTCGATAATCGTGTTGTCAGGTCCATTGACACTTTCAATCCGCACCGCCTTATCCACCACAATCTCGCTGGATAGGATATAGGTGCCGTTGGTGACTTGGATTTCATCTCCGGCAACGCACGCATCGACCGCCGACTGTATGTTGGTGGCGGCCATCACCCAATTGGTATAGGGAAATACAGGTGTACCAGCGGGTGACACGTAGTGGACTTCTGCTCCGGCCGAAAGCGGGAGAAACAGAAGCAGAAAAACCGGAAAACATTTCATAGTGCCCTCCCTCCCGAATAAGGCCACCGCCCCCTTTCCGCGACCAGCGTAAGCATACTCCCCGCGAGGTCGATCATCTACCGGAAACCAACCAACCCGCCAATTTAGACCAGTTCCGAATAACACAACGCCAACCTCTATTAAGTATGATATATTATTTCCTGTTTATATAAGTTTTAGTTACATTGCGCAAATGCACACGGCAAAGGACATCCTCGGGCTCTACTTCCCCCGTGCGGAGCGCTATGTTCATGGCAATCGGGCTCTCTGCGTGCACGAACGCCCGCAGGCCTTCCGTTCGTTCCCCTATCGCGAACGCCACCTTCAATGCGTCTGGGCCGACCCGAGATACCGACCTGAAAAACTGGACAACACGGATGGTGAATCAATTCAAGTCGAACACCCCGGGGACTGGAACCTGGAGGCCGGCCCCGATTTCCTCAATGCCGTACTGCTGGTCGGGAAGGAGAAACGTCGTGTATGTGGCGACCTTGAGATCCACATTCACGCCAACGGCTGGCATCAGCACGGGCATACCGACGATCCGCGCTATGAAAACGTCCGCATCCATGTTGTCTATTATCAAGGCAAGGAAATCCCCGGCCTGATTCAGATTCCCCTTTCCGAACCGCTCGCAGCCAACCCGCGATTTTCGTTCGAAAACATCGAACCCACCGCATACCCCTACTCCTTTCCGGCCGGCGACTTCCCCCTGGTGGACATGCACCCCGACGACAAGATCGAGTTGCTTGAAAGTGCAGGCGAAGAACGGTTGCGCCTGAAGGCCGAGCGGCTATCGCTCGCGATGCAAACGAAAGAATCCGAACAGGTGTTGTGGGAAGAACTCATGGCCTCCCTAGGGTACAAAAACAACAAGGCTGCGTTCCGGCAACTTGCCGTTTTGCTGCCCTTCTCGCGGGTCCACTCGCGGGCAACAACCCCCAACGAAGCCTACGCTCTGCTCCTCGGCCTATCCGGACTGCTGCCGACCAACGCCGAACCCGCTTGGCCGGCGGAAACGCGCAGATTCGTCCGTACCGTCTGGGATTTTTGGTGGAAACAGCCCGGGGAAATCAAGGAGCTCGCCCTCGGGAAACCGGAATGGAACCTATCGGGTATCCGTCCGACGAACCATCCCGTCCGACGCCTCATGGCCGCTGCACACTATGCCTTCCGAATCCCGACACTCGCCAACGATGACTCCCTGCTGACCGATTTTCCCGACAACTTCTGGACCAGGCACATGAGTTGGAAAAAGCAATGCGCCCCCACCGCACTCGTTGGCCAATCCCGCGCCAACGCCATCATCACCAACATACTGATTCCCTTCCGCGCGGCGTTGGGAGAACCCGGAATCGATCTGGATAAACTGCCCGTTGAACCGCTGAACAGCATCATTCGCAAGACCGCGCATACCCTCTTCGGCCCCGACCACACACCGAAGCTCTACCGCTCCGCCCTTGCCCGGCAAGGCCTCATCCAAATCTTCCACGACTACCTCATCCCCCATCGACTTGACGAGTTGCGCGAAAAAAGCTCGTAAGCCCGAATTCAGACGGTATACATGCGCGCCGGAATGAAACATCTCTTACAGAATATCCGCCAATTGACCCTCCCCTTGGGCAACGACATTGCTGAACAGAAAAAGAATACGCAGAAGCTGTCTATCTGGGAGGGATCGCTTTGGTCGGTCATGTGGGGCATGGGCGAATCCTACATCGCCCCGTTCGCCCTGTTTCTGGGAGCAAGCAACCTGGTCATGGCGTTTATTGGAACCGCGCCCGTGCTCATTACCGCCGTGGCCCAGCTCGTCGGTGCCATGTTGCTTGACCACATCGGACGGCGCAAACCAATCATTCGCGTCGGCACCATCGTACAGGCCTCCGCCCTCATTCCCCTATTTGCTCTTCCACTGCTGCTACCAGCGGGTGGCATGCTGGCTCTGGCCGTATGCATCGCACTCTACTTCTTCGCGTTCGGAACCTGCGTTTCTCCATGGATCAGCATGATGGGCGATGTGGTGGACCCGGCCGAGCGCGGCCGCTACTTTTCCAACCGCTCCCGCATTACCATGTATGCCATGACCGCCGGGTTGATGTTCGCCGGCATCATTGCGAACGGATGGAAAACCGTGGGCCACACAGCGATCGGATTCGGCTTTCTCTTCGGTATCGCGGCGGTCGCCCGCTACATCACCTACATCCTGATAAAATACCACTACGATGCCCCGCTCAAACATCAGGAATTCGAAGACTCCTTCTCATTCCTGGATTTCCTGCGCGGCTTCCGGAAATCCAACTTTACCCGCTTCACCTTCACGATTGGACTCATGAACGGCACCGCCAACATTGCCGGCCCTTTTTTCGCCGTCTACATGTTGCGCGACCTCCACTGGTCCTACCTGCAGTTCACGCTCAATATGCTGACCTTCCTGATTGCGCAAACCTTGTTTGTGCGCTGGTGGGGAGGCATCGGCGACCGCCACGGCAACCGGTCCGTCCTTGTGGCGACCAGTTGCCTGCTGCCGATCCTTCCGCTTCAATGGATCTTTTCCACAAACTATTTCTACCTGCTGTTTGCGCAGGTCGTGTCGGGAGCCACCTGGTCCGGCTTCAACCTCGCCGCCACCAACTTTGTCTACGACTCCGTGCCCCAGACCCGCCGCGCCCGCGCCTTCAGCTACTACAGCTTGGCCAATGGTTGTTTTTCTGTGCTTGGCGGCATGCTGATTGGAGCATTCATTGCTGAGCACGCCCCCGCCGAAATCAATCTCGGGCTCGTCCACATCAGCCTGCTCTCGTCGCTGCCGGTGGTCTTTGTCGTGTCCGGGATCGCCCGCGCCATTGCGGCCGCGATCATGCTGCCGCAGTTCAGTGAAGTACGGGATATTGAACCCATCTCCACCGGGCGAATTCTCTGGCGCCTCGGCGTTGGCCAACCACTCTACGGCCAGGTCGGCGCCTTCATGCCCCGCATCCGCGCCCTCATTGCACCGAAAGCAAAGTAGACGCAGGTTCTCTGTCGCAAGCTCCAGAATGGCTTCGCGCCAGCCGCGTTGCGCTGGAATGGAAGACCACGCACTGCGGCAAGATGCCGCATCTACCTTATTCCACCGGTTGCAGTAGGAATACCTTGTCCTGGCGGCGGGCTTTGGAGGGGAGAGCGAAGGTGACCTTGTCGTTTTTGACGGCTTTGTCGGCAGGCTGGCCGTCGACGCGCAGGGTTTCGGCGACGGTTTCGACCGCGCCGGTTGTTGGCCCTTCGATCAAGATTTCACTGCCGGGCAGCAACTCCTGCTGCCAGAGCGTGAATTCAACGACGCCAATCTTCGCAAAATAGTTGGAGACAACGCCGAGCTGGATGCGCTTCTTGGTAGCTTGCGAATGGCCGGAAGCCGCCCACTCGCCCATCTTGTTTCCGAGGTAGTAGCCACCATCCCAGAAGCCTCGATTGAAGACCGATGCCAGCCCGGCGTCCATCGGATCAAAGTCCTCCGGGCTGTAGGTGCCGGCCTCGACGGAATCGAGCGCCTTGCGGTAGGCACGGGTAACGGTATCGACATACTGCGCCGTCCGTGCGCGGCCTTCGAGCTTGAAGACCGTGACGCCGGCGTCGGCCAGCCGGTCGAGATGCTGGATCGTGCAGAGATCCTTCGGCGACATGATGTAGCGGTTTTGCACCTCCAGCTCGTCACCGGTTTCCACATCCACCAACCGGTAAGCCCGCCGGCAGTTCTGGAAGCAGGCGCCGCGGTTGGCCGATTGGTTGTAGCAACCGAGGCTCATATAACACTTGCCCGAAATCGCCATGCAGAGCGCGCCGTGCGTAAACAGTTCGATCTGCACCAGCTCGCCTTTCGGTCCGCAAATATTTTCCTCGCGAATGGCTGTGGCGATGGCCTCGATCTGCTCGATTTCCAACTCGCGCGCCAGCACCATCACGTCGGCATAGCGCGCATAGAAGCGCACCGCCGCAATGTTGGAAATGTTCGCCTGCACGGAAATATGAACTTCCAGCCCGATGGAATGGGCATATTCAATCGCCGCAATGTCGGAGGCGATGACGGCATCGATCCTCGCGGCCTTGGCGGCATCGCAGATCTCGGGAATCAGCGCCAGCTCGTCATCATAGACAATCACGTTCAGCGCCAGATACGACTTCACCCCGCACCAGCGGCAGATGCGTGCAATGCGCTTCAGGTCGCCGAGATGGAACGGACTGGCCGCGCGCGAACGCATGTTCAGCTTATCGACCCCGAAGTAAACCGAGTCCGCCCCCGCGCGGATCGCCGCCGACAGCGATTCGTACGATCCCGCCGGCGCCATCAGTTCCAATCTGGATTGTCTGTTTTCCATGAAGGCCGGAACAATGGGAAATGAGAGCTGATTTGACAAAATAATTAAGGACAAAATGATTCACTTGCCCGCCTGCCTGAAAAGGCATTTTGTCCTTAATTATTTTGTCGAAAATCCACAGTTTCGAGGGAAATGGATTGAAAAGCCGTAAGTGCGTGGGTATTTTGGATGCTTCCCGGCGCTATGCCGGGACGGGGCGTGTGCCCCGGTTGATCTTTGAGGGGCTGCTGGTTGTTAGGTATTGAGTCATGGCTGACTGAAAATCCCTATCAACCAACAACCAGGAACCAACAACTGCGTGCTAGGCGCGCAAAGGAGAGATAGATGAAAAACATCCCCATTGATAATGTCCGCAACTTCGCTCTTATGGGCCACACTGGTAGCGGGAAGACCTCACTGATCGACAGCATCCTGTTCAAGCTGGGTCAGGTGGATCGCGTGGGCTCTCCGGAAAACGGTACCAGTGTGGCCGATTGGACAGACGAAGAAAAAGCGCACCAGATCTCTATTTGGGCCAAGCCCTTCGATGGCGTATACACCGCCGCCTCCCGCAAGGTCCGCCGTCTGGTTATGATCGACACCCCCGGCTTCGCCGACTTTATCGGTGCCATGGTGACCGCTGCCGAAATCACCGATGCAGCCCTGATCACCATCGACGCATCCGCCGGCATCCAGGTCGGGACCCAACGCGCATGGAAAGCCGCCGAAAAGCGCAACCTGCCACGCGGCATCGCCATTACCTGCCTCGACAAGGACGACACGAGTTTTGACAATACCCTGCTGGACATCAAGGAACGCTGGGGCGATGACCGTTGCGTACCCATGGTGCTTCCCACCTCCGACGGTAAGGCCATCGACATTCTGAACACCCCTGCGGATCAGGTTCCGGACGAACTGAAAGACCGCGTAAAGGCCATCAAGGACCACCTGATCGAGCTGGCCGCCGAAACCGACGACTCGCTGATGGAGAAATATTTCGAAGGCGAAGAGCTGACGGCCGACGAGTTTTCCGAAGGTCTGCGCAAATCCGTGCACGACGCGCATCTGATTCCCGTATTCGCCACCTCGGTCAAGGCCGATCTGGGCGTGAAGGAAACCATGGATTCCATCAGCCGCCTGTTCCCCTCGCCGCACGACTATCCCGTAAGCTGCGCAGAGGGCAACCAGATTTCCGCAGACGAGGACCAGCCCTTCTCCGGCCTCGTATGGCGCTGCTTCAGCGATCCGTTCATCGGCCAGCTGACCTTTGTCCGCATCTACAGCGGCGTCCTTAAGCCCGGCATGGAAATCTACAACGCCACAAAAGGTGAAAAGGAAAAGGTCAGCTCCATCCTGTACGTGGATGGCAAGAAAACCACCGAGGCGCAGGAAGCCAAGGCCGGCGACATCGTCGCGCTGACCAAGCTGAAGAATACCTACCTCAACGACTCGCTCTGCGCGCCAGGAAGCAACATCAAATTCGAGCCCATCGTATTTCCTTCGCCGGTGACGGCCTTCGCCGTGGAGCCGAAGAACAAGGCCGATGCCGACAAGATCGGCCAGGCGTTGCACCGCGCCACCGACGAGGATCCGTCCATCCGCCTCGACCACAATACCGAAACGCACGAACTCGTTCTGTGGGGCATGGGCGACATGCACCTCGAAGTAACCCTCGAGCACATCAAGAATCGCAGCAATGTGGACATGACCCATCACACGCCGAAGGTCGCCTACAAGGAAACCATTACCGGTAGCGGTGAAGGACACTACAAGCACAAGAAGCAGTCCGGCGGCCGAGGACAGTACGGTGAATGCTACATCCGCATCCGTCCGAAAGCGTCCGAAGAGGACGAATGGTTCCTCAACAAGATTGTCGGCGGCGCCATTCCCGGCGGATTTATTCCCGCCTGCGAAAAAGGGTTTGTCGAAGGTCTAGACAAGGGCCCACTGGTGGGCTCTCCGGTCATCGGTGTGCAGGTCGAGCTGTACGACGGCTCCTACCACGACGTCGACTCGTCCGAAGTTGCCTTCAAAATCGCCGGTTCGCGTGCCCTGCACGAGGCGATCGAAAAGTCCAGCCCCGTCCTGCTCGAACCGATCATGAACGTCAAGGTGATTGTTCCCGACCAGTTTATGGGCGATATCTCCGGCCTCTTGAACACCAAGCGCGGCCGCATCCTCGGCATGGGGCCGGAAGACGGACTACAGGCGATTACGGCCGACGTTCCACAGGCGGAAATGTTCAAGTTCTGCTCCGAGCTGCGTTCACTCACCAGCGGACAGGGCTCCTTTGAAATGGACTTCAGCCGCTACGAGCCGGTGCCGTCGCACCTCGCTGCCAAGGTGGTCGCAGCAAACCAGGTGGATCAGGAAGACTAGCCCTTCCTATCCAGGATAGAAGAAGCAAAGGGCAGGCTCAACGCCTGCCTTTTTTTTATTTTTTCGGATACTGCGCGTTGTAGGGAAACGCACCGAGCCCTATATCGCGTATGCTGGAAGGGACTCTGACGGCCTTGAGTTTCGAGCAGGCAGCAAAGGCGTTTTCCCCAATCTTCTCGAGCCCGGCATTCAGCAAAACATATTCAAGCTGACTGCACCCCCGGAACGCATCCACCCCTATGATTTTTAAACTGCGGGAACACCGTATTTCTTTGATGCCGGAACACGCGAATGCTGATTTCTCTATCGTTATGACGGTGTCGGGCATTTTGACAGAACGCAGGTCGGAGCATCCGCAGAAGGCATATGCCCCTATTGTCTCAACTCCTTTGGGGATGACCACCCTAGCGTTTCTAGATGGAATACATTGCACAACGATTCTCTGCTCTTTCCCGATCAGTAGACCATCATGCACGGCATAGGAATCATTGCCGTTGGCGACGGATATGGTCTTCAAATCCTTGCAAGTAGAAAAAGGACATATGCCAATTTTAACTACGTTCACAGGAATAGTGATGTTCTGAATTCGAGTGAGTCCAAATGTGCCTTCGCCAATTGACGTCAGCGTATCGGGCAAGGTTATGTCGACGAGGTTGAGACAGTTATTGAATGCATAGTCCCCGATTGATTTAACCCCTTCGGGAACAGATACGGATGACAAGCTCATGCATCCGGCAAATGCTCCACGCTCGATGGTTTCAAGGCCGGTCGGCAGTTCGAGCTGCATCAGGTCATCACGCATTTCAAAGGCACCCTTCGCGATTACCTTTACGGGCAGGCCATCTATTGTGGCCGGAATTCGAAGATGGGATTCCCCTGCATCGTCACCGGTAATGGTAATATATCCCCCGGCACTGGCATACTGCAGCTCGCCAAAACAGACCGATGCAGTGGTTAAACATAGAGCTATTCCCAGATTCAACCTTAATTTCGCCATCTCTTTTCCTCGTTGAACTCACTGACAGAAAGATCCATATTCAATGAACGCACCATCACGAAAAGAAATCCGGTGGCGGATCGTCGTAGGGCATGTTTTGTTTATACAGTTCCAGCCGGCGCACATACTGGTCGATCATCCCAAGCCGACCCTGCCGTTTCATCATTTTGATGGCCGTTTCCTGCATCTCGATCGCCTTTTCGAACTGCCCATTGCGAGCATAGGCACGCGCTAGCAGATCCAGATAATTAAAACTATCCTTATCGGAATTCACCAGCACGGTTGCATGTTCGATTGCTCGAGGAGCATTCTCAAACGTCTTCATTCCCCCCGTATACAGTGATATCAGTCTAGCCCGCGCAGAACTATTACTGCTGGATGAAACGCATTCTTCATACCAGTCAATGGTGTTCTTATAATCTTTTACCTGATAGCATACCCGCCCCAGCGTGAATGAATAGCTGCCGGTATCGGTTTCATACTTTGGATCATATAGCTTCTTCAGCTTTTCGACGTATTTGCGTGACTCCTCTAGCTCGACCGGCCGGATGTGCATGTAATAATCAGCCAGGGCAACCAACTCATGGAACCACCGTTGGTATTCCCGTTGATCAACTGGCGTCGTACCTTCCTCATGCTCCGTCACCTTGGGTTTCTTGGGGGCATATGGATTCAGGTAGTCAGTCAGTTCACTTTCGCCGGCGTCGGACCAGTCATATTCCTTACCAATCTTTGCTGGATGAATAACATCCCGGACTACAGGCTTCCCGTCCAATGGAGGCCCGAATAACCTGATCCAAACACCTTCGATTTCATCAATATCATAAGCTTGAACATGGCGGGTTTTAGCTCGTTTGGAGGCGAGATAGATTTCGCGAGTTTTCCATGAATAACGACCGGGCTGTATTACATCGGGAGGCCGATCCCATACCGCCCAGTTAATGCTCTCTGAGGTCTTGCTCTGATTCGTGCGTCGTATGCAGCAATGGATTTCGCAACGCACATTCGGCATGGGCTCGCCAGTCCTATTCTCGAACAGAAGCTTAAATCCTACTTTATCATACTGGTTGAACTCATTCGGTTTGGTCTCCTCAACACTGATCATCAAGGAACGTTCCGAGAGGAACTGTTCTGCTTTTATCCACTCATGCACATAGTTTTGATCGGTATTACTGAAGGAGTCCGGCTTGACCCACATCCTCATTTTGTCGGCTCGCTCGATGAACACTTCACCCTTCTTGTCATCGTATCTCACGAGTTTAGCTTCAATGGTGCGCCCGTCCGTACTCGTAAAGGTACGGTAGTTATCGTCGGCACGCGCACTCACGCATACACATCCTACAAACAGAAGACATATCAGCACGCAATCAATCATCCGCATCATCGACTCCCCCATTCTTATGTAACTCCAGATAATTAGTCTACAACATGGGATTTGCACGAATCTGTTTTAAAGAGAATACCGCATCAAAAATTAACCCGAACCTCAACAGAGCATTCATCATTACCCAACATGGACTTGGCTAGATGCACTCGTTTTCACCCAACACTATGGAGACGACATGATAGCAACGGAATATTTCCTGTAAACGGCCCCAGCCATGGAACGGCCTAGGCGTTGGCAAAAAAGGCAGGCTTGCGCCTGCCCCATCGAGTTGGATCAATCCTGCGGCTCGTTGCTTTCGAGCGCTTCGGCCACATCTTTCTTGCCGAAGCCACGCAACTCCTGAAGCCGCGACTGGATGGCTTCGCCCCGCAGCGCAACCTTGCCTTCGGTCTTTTCCCAACGCACCACGGTTTGCTGCGTCACGCCAACGAGCTCGGCGAAGGCTATTTGGGTCAGGCCCAGACGTTTTCTCAGCGACAACACGCCCTTTCCTGTGATCCAAAACCGCTGTTCCGGCTCTTCCTGAGCGACAGGTTTCTCTGTGCCTAGCTCCTTTTGCAGACGTTTGACTTCCTTTTGCAGATCGCCTATTTCACGCCGCAGATCGGCGATATACTTGCGTTGCTGCGCGTTCACCCGCTTGATCGGATCCAGCTCTTTCTTGATTTCCTTGCGTGCCACGCGGGCAATTTCCGATTGAAGTTCTTTTATAACAGACATATTTTCTCTCCTTTGTGTGCACAAGGGTTTATCACATAGGAATATAAGGCTCAAGCGATAAACCGGATGTGGGATACACGGAAAATCCCAGGATCCAGTTTTAATTTCCAGGCCGATAGAATATCCGGCCATCAAACGAATGACCACGGCCAACCCTCACCGTTCAATCCACGCGATAGAGCTCGATGCCTTTGCCGGTTTTCAGATTGCGGCTGTATTGCTTATCGGTGGAATTATTCCAGTGCTCATGTACACCCAAACTGCCGATTCGCTTTCCATTGGGCCGATAGGCCCCAAGCATGGCATTCGTTCCTTTGGCCGCTTCTATGAGGTAGTTGTCGCTATGCAGGCTCGAACCCTTGGGAAATGCCGGCGCACCACTGAAGCCCAGCTCGCCCTGGAACTCCGCCCATAGAAAATCGAGGCAGACCGATTCGATCGCCACCGGATCCAGCGACATGAAATAACTCGCGCTCCATTCGCCGTTGAACAACCGGCGCCAATGATCGCGCCCCGGCCGGGGTTCGCCGACATTGGTTTGCATGCCGTAGAGGCCGTCCACGATGTAGAGCATGGTTTTCCCTCCCAGATTGGGAGACCCCATCAGGTCGACAAAGGCGCTGTAGTCGCCCATGGCCCCGTTCATCTGCGTCACATACTTGCCGTGGTCGCGCTGCGGATAGCGAATGGATCCGAAATGGTTTTTGGCACACAGGGTCACACCGCTCATTTCATGCCCCTTGAACAGGGCCACATTGATCAGGTAGGTCGCATCCACCACCGCCTTGGGAAGTTCGGTGCCCAGCTCGGGGATGCCCGATGAATAGGTTATGGCATCCGGTTGCCATTCGGTGGCTTCGCGGCCGCCGCCTCCCCGCGCATCCATCCACCGCACCTCGGGAAACTCCTTGTGAAGCGGCTTGAAGATGCGGTCGGGTATGGCGCGAGGCCTCCACCCCACCGAAGAATCGTAGATCAGGATATCCTTTTGGGCCACGCCCGCCGGACCGGTAAGTTGTTTAAGCAACGCCCGTGTCGCCTGCGGCGACTGGTCGATATCGTTGTCTACATCGCCGACATCATACGTGTTGTTGCAATTGATTTTTACGGCAACGACTTCCCCTGGTTGCCAACCGCGCTTGCCGCGCCCATGCGTATGGTTGAAATAGATGAAAAGACGTTCCCACGCCTCGGCATCGGTTTTCCCAGCCGTCAGGGCCTTGACCGAAGAGGAATACATCGAGGACAAAACGGCCTCGTCAATATTGCCGTCCTCCCACCATTTACCCGTACCGTCCCAGGTGGAGGCCGTTGCATCCCGCACCCAGGTAACCCGCCCGGGGAAAATACCCTGGGCGGTTCCCACCGGTTGGTTGGGGGCATCGCTGAACGGCTCGGTCACTACAGCAGGCACGTCGGCAAAGGTGGTATCGCTGTAGAACAATGGGGCCGAAAAAAACAGCAGGACGCCCGCGAATGCCGCCATTGCCGCAATCACGATGCGCTTGCGGGCAAAAAAATGACGCGCCTTCCGCAGGAGGGCGACCGAGCCGGCGGTTGCCAGCAACCATCCCACAAAGGCGCTGGCTACGGGAATCGCAACCTGCTGGCAGGGATAGGCCGACCGCGAAGGTTTGGGAATAACGCGGAGCACCACCCAGGCAAGTGCCGCCAGCCCAACCAGCGGAAACAACAGTTTATGATAGGTTGTATCCGTGCGAAACCCGCGGATCCTTCCCGACTTGGGGCAGGTCTTGAAAAAGAATTTTTTCATTTGGTTATCCTCCGCCTTTATTTTATGCGCGGCCACCCGTAGGTGCATGCATAGCTATATCACCTCGTTTATTACATAAAGGCCAACGGTATATGGCAGCTCCAGGAATAGAAGTGAATATACGAGAAAATAAGCCCTTCTCCAGTCACCGGTCGAGAACGCAGTCGGAAGTGTGATACAGATTGTATCCCGACACGACTGCTGGTATAGCGCGACGGAAAAACCGTCAACCGCTTCGACAGCCCCGTCAAACCCGACGATGCAGTACTTGTCTCCACCATTACGAGCGAACTTCCGAAGGCACAGTAAAACCCAGCTATCCACTTCCGGGCGTGTTGAGGAGAATCACACGTTCCTTCCCACCCTTGCGCACATGCAGGACGGCTTTGTCATTCCCCGGCGGGAGCTGGAGCTGCCAGATGTGGCCGTTGAGCGGGACATCAATGCGCTGGTCGCCGGATTCAAGGACGAGCGTGGAGCCGGGCAGGGCTTCGCCGCGTACCAAGCCCTCGTCGCTACGCGTTATGATTTCCGCATAGGGCGTTCCTTCGCGTAGCGCCTGATGGAATGCATCCATGATTTTCAATTGCTCGTCGCTCAGCGGCGCGCCAGCCGGACCAGTGGACATGTCGACAATTTTCTGGTGAAGAGCTACGTCGTCGAGATCGCGCACAAACCGATCGCCATAGGCCTCGCCATAATTTCCGTGACAAGCCGCGCAGTGGTTTTGAAAATAGTCCAGCCCACTCCGCCATTGATCCGAACCCGAGGCCGATGTACTTGCCGCTTCGCCCGAAGAAGCAACCGGACCCTGGCCGGTGTTCACCGAAAGGCGATAAATGCGGCGTTTCGAATCGTCGGAAAAGAAGAGCGAGCCGTCGGGGGCTTCCGCCACGTCGCAGGGCCGTCCCAGCACTTCCTTGTCATCCACCTGGCAGGACACCAGCGTCTGGTTGCCCATCGGTTGTCCGGTCCAATCATCGAAGAGGATGCGTTCCACGCGGTAGCCGACCTTGACCGAGGAATTCCACGAACCGTGGCAGGCCACGATCGCATCGCCCTTCAATCCAAGGGCCTCGTTTTGCGCAAAGGTCCAGCCGTTGGGAGCCCAGTGCGCCGGGAGTGTCCAGGCGGGCATGATCGCCTTGTTGGCCAACTCAAGAAAGTCGGGCAGGTCCTTGAATTCGAGGCGCGGCAAGCCGGGTCCGACGATGAAAGGATGGCCGTAGAATCCGCCCTCGATGTAGTGGTTGAATTCTTCGGGCGGCAGATGGTCGGTGAACGGCTGGTTGCCGCGCTTCTCGCCCAACGACTCACCGTACCGGTCGGAGCCGTGGTCCATGCCCCACACTTCGTCCGAGCCGGGACGCAGCCGCAGCTTTTCCGTATTGCGGATGCCGGAGATAAACAGCCGCTTGCCGCTTCCATCGAGATTGAAATGCCAGATTTTCTGCCGCTCGGTGTCCCGTTCGTCGCTGACGTTGTGCGATTCGCCGATGGAGGTATAGAAGCCACCGGGTGTGACGAGGATCGACCGCCACCAATGCCCGCCGCCCGATGGCAGATCGTCGGTGATCTTTATTTCCTCGTCCGCCTTGCCATCGCCGTCGGTGTCGCGCGCCTTCCAGACCACGCCACTCTGGGTGAACCAGAGCCACCCGTCATGGAACTGCATCCCGTGCGCGGTGGGCTTGCCGGTCGTGAAGTCGGCGACCTTGCTCCAGACGCCCTTGTCCAACCGCAACGTGACGATGGCGCCGACGCGCGGCTGCGAGACATAGAGGATTCCCGGTTCGCCGAACTCGATGAAGCGCACCTCGCCGATGTTCTCCGCAACAAGATCAACGCGATACCCGGGCCGCACCGCGAACGGCGGTACGCCGGGGCCAACAACCGACTGTTGCGCCGAGGCATTTACCGATGCAATGGCGCAGAGAAAGAACAGGCTGGAAGCTAGACCGAAGAACATCACCTTAAACATAGCATCTCCATTTGCATATATCGAAACCGGACGGGTTCCGCCGCTCCCCTTGCACTATTCAGCAGTGCTTTTTCCGCCAGAGGATTTCGTGTTGATCATGTCGGAGGGCGTGACGGGTTCCGGCATGGGATTGTGCAGCAGGGCATCGACCAAATCCTCGACATAGGTTTTTGTCGACGGTTTGTAGATCCCGAACCCCGCACTGAATTCCCAGTAGGCCCAACTAAACCCCTGGCTTTCGAAATATCTGGAAAGATAGGTCGTCCATCGTGTGCGCGATGCAAGATTCGCCTTGCTGAAAGCCCCGAATTCACCGATGTGAATAGGAACATGGCGGTCCCGGCCATATTGAATGGCGGCGGCAAAATCCGATTGCACGGCCATGCGTTCGCTTTCCGTGTCCAGCCATTGCGTGCCCAGCCACTGCTCCGCGTCGCTGCCAACCCATTCCGCTCCCTGATGGGTGAACGGGAAGGGATTGTAGTAATGGATGGTCAGGATCAAGCGATCATCCGCCGGAAGCTCCAATTTGGACAGGCCGCCCAAACCGCCATATTCCGCCGTTCCAACCAGAATGAACCGCTTTTGGTCGGTTCGTCGAATCGCGTGGATACCATCCGTCAAAAGCCCGTTCCATTTTTCGGCCGACAGGTTGCCGTGGGGTTCGTTCATCAATTCGAACACAAGGTTGTCCGGGTATCCCGAAAAGTATCGGGTGATCTGCTCCCACATGGAGACAAACCGTTTTCGTTGCCCTTCCGGGTCGTTAAACAGATCTTCGTGATGGTGCATGTTGATGATCACCTGCAGATGACGTTTCGAGGCCAGATCGACGACGTGCCGGATCCGCTTAAGGAACTCCGGGTCGATGGTATAGGGCGGTTCGGCCAGACTCCGATGATCCGTCTCCCATGAAATTGGAATACGAATATGCTGAAAGCCCAGCTTTGCAATCCGGTCGATATAATCGTCCTGAAAAGGGTTTCCCCACGCGGCCTCCGAGGGCGCTTCGAACATGTTCCCCAGGTTAATGCCGCGCCCCAGCTCGTCATTTTTATCAAAGGCCGGCGTTTGCGCGAATGCCGACAGGGCTGTGGCCAACAATGCACAGCTAATCAATCGTTTCATCATCTACCCTTTCATGTTCGCATGGTTGCAGAGGCGCGTTGGTCCATGGCCCGATCGCATCACCAACCTTCGATAGGGCAGGACGATACATCACGGAATTCCTGGAAGCAAATCCCCGCCACGCTATTCATGTGGTTGACATATGCATGCCTTGCGGCAGCCAAGGTCCGCGACCCCGGATCAACCTCCAATCCTCCTGTCGCGGATTTTCCGGCGACGAATAAGATCGGTGCAGAACTCAAGCAGCTCGGGATTGGGGTTTGGTCAAGGCATGGCTTGGCTTGGCGGCACGAAGCAACGCCTTGAATGATGCCACCCCGCCAAAACGCCGTTCACACCTTCGAGATTGGACGTGTGGTATCCGTGATAGGCCGCTGCAGGCTGAATCGGTGAAATCAAAAGTGCATTGATGCCGAGTCGCTTCAGATAGGGCAACGCCTCGTCCCACCACATGCCAGATCTATCGTTTGCGTTCATGCTACACGATTATTTGAATGACCGGTTGAATCCAATCCTGCCGGAAAAACCATTGCCGACTGCGCCCTGAAGAAACAGAATCCAG
>JBNLGU010000050.1:0-20207 GCA_050306215.1 Pontiella sp. | reverse complement strand
GTGGGATTGTATATCGCTATGATTTGTCCACAGCAAGGATCTCGTGAGCGGGGAGCAGATCGGCCACTGTTTCGACCACGCAGTGGTTTGCTGTAAAAGAAAATATATGGCCTTAAATTTACCGGAATGACGCCTGTCTTGATGGGGTCAATATGGTGGGTTTACGATGAACCAAAAGGAGAGGGAATGAAGTCAATTTCGTTGAATATCGTGCTGCCGTTTGTGGCCATGTTTTGTTGCGTGTGCCCGTCCCTGGCCGATGAGGCCGGCCCGGGAAACTGTGGTCCGAAGTTTACCGTTCGCGGCGATGTACGGCATGCCGACTGCCGCTCCCGTGGCCCCGTGGAAAACGCCACCGATCCGGACATGTATGCGGAGGAGGTCTTTGGCACCAAGATGACGGCCGTAGTGGCGGGCTTGCCCGAAGGGATCTACACGGTGGAAATCTATATGGCCGAAATGTTCCACACCGGTCCGGGAATGCGGGTCATGGATATCTTCTGCGGCAACGAACCGATCGAGGAGAATCTGGACATTTTCGCGAAGGTCGGCGGCAACCGCGAGTATGTAGCGCGGAAAGAGGTGGTCCATCAGAAGGACGTTATCAACGGGCCGTTGACCATCCGCTTCGAGCCCAAAAAGGAAAACGCCAAGTTCAACGCCATCGAGATCAAGGATCCGGATGGCGTGGTGGTGGCCTGCGTGAAGGCCAAGGATCTGGTGATGGTCGAGGAGGTGTGGGCTACGGAGATTCCGGTGGTTGACGAGCCCGTGGTCTACACGAACACCACGCTTTCCTTCGATGTGCGGGTTGACGATCTGGTTCGCCGTATGTCGCTGTCGGAAAAGGTGTACCAGTTGATGAACCAGGCTCCGGCGATTGAACGGCTGGGGGTGCCGGCCTACAACTATTGGAACGAATGCCTGCACGGGGTCGCCCGGGCGGGTAAGGCGACCGTTTTCCCCCAGGCGATCGGCCTGGCCGCCATGTGGGACGAAGGGATGATGCACACCGTGGCCAATACGATCGCGACCGAAGGCCGGGCCAAGAACAACGCCGCGCGGAAGCGCAATCCCGACGTGCAGCAATACTACGGGCTGACGTTCTGGACGCCGAACATCAACATTTTCCGCGATCCCCGCTGGGGCCGCGGCCAGGAGACCTACGGCGAAGATCCGTACCTGGCCGGCCGGCTGGGGGTGTCTTTCATCCGTGGGCTTCAGGGCGACGACCCCAAATACATGAAAGCCATGGCCTGCGCCAAGCACTTCGCCGTGCATAGCGGTCCTGAAAAGGAGCGCCACACGTTCAATGCCGAACCGACGAAGCGGGATCTGTACGAAACCTACCTGCCGCAGTTCGAGGCAGCCGTTCGCGAGGGCCATGTCGGCATCGTGATGTCGGTCTACAACGCGGTGTATGGCGTTCCCGGTCCCGCCAGCGAATTCCTGCTCACCGACCTGTTGCGCAACACGTGGGGGTTCGACGGCCATGTTGTTTCCGACTGCGGCGCCGTGGGCGATATCTGGTACAACCACCACTATGCAGACAGCGCGGAAGAAGCGGCGGCCCTTGCCATCAAGGCCGGAAACGACCTCAACTGCGGGCAAATCTATGGGTCGTTGAGCCGCGCGGTCAACCAGGCGCTGGTGAGCGAAGCGGAGATCGACCGGGCGTTGAAACGGGTGTTGAAGGCCCGCTTTGTTCTGGGCCTTTTCGATCCGTCGGAACAGTGCGGCTATCTCAATGTTCCCGAATCCATGAACGATACGCCGGAGCATAGCCAGATCGCGCTGGATGCCGCCCGGAAGTCCATCGTTTTGCTGAAGAACGACGGTGTCCTTCCACTGGACAAAAAAAGGCTGAAACGCATCGCCGTCATCGGTCCCAACGCGGATTCCGTGAGCGCCTTGCTGGGCAACTACAACGGCGACCCCTCGAATCCGATCACGGTCCTGAAGGGTATCCAGGCCGCTGCCGGTCCGGAGATCGAAGTCTCCTATGCATGGGGTTGCCCGCTGGCGATCAAGCCCGGCGCGGAGTTCAAGCTTTCCGATCCCGCGGCAAAGGAAGCCCTGGCGCAGGCCGAAAAGGCGGATGTGGTCCTGTATGTCGGCGGGTTGGACTCCTGGCTGGAAGGCGAAGAGATGCAGAATTCGTTGAGCGGCTTCGACGGAGGCGACCGTACCGCGATCGAGTTGCCGGAACCGCAGGAAAAACTGCTCAAGGCATTGGTTAAAACCCGCAAGCCGGTGGTTTTTGTCAATCTCAGCGGGAGCGCGATCGCGATGCCGTGGGAGGCCGAAACCCTGCCTGCCATCGTGCAGGCCTGGTATCCCGGCCAAAATGGTGGAACCGCGGTGGCCGATGTGCTCTTCGGCAACGTCAATCCGTCCGGCCGCCTGCCGGTCACCTTCTATCGTTCCACCGGCGACCTTCCCGATTTCACGGATTATTCCATGAAAAACCGCACCTACCGCTACTTCAAGGGCAAGCCGCTCTACGCCTTTGGCCATGGCTTGAGCTACACCCGTTTTGACTACGGCAAGCTGCAAACCTCCGCTGCCGAAATGACGCAGGACGGAACGGTAAAGGTTCGTGTCCGCATTTCCAACGCCGGCGACCGCGCCGGCGACGAGGTGGTGCAGCTTTATGTCCGACATCTCGATTCGAAAGTCCCGCAACCGTTGCACAGCCTGGCTGGCTTCAAGCGCGTCTCGCTTGAAAAGGGGGAATCCTCGGAGGTCGAATTCGATCTTCCGGCTAGCGCGCTGCGCTATTGGGATGAGGCGACGGAACAATACGTCGTTCCGGTCGGCCGCTTTGAAATACAGGTCGGAAGCGCATCCGACGATATCCGCGCAACCGCCCGGATGAAACTGGTCGCTTCGAATGAAAAAGGCTGATTTGCCTATGTTGAAGTATCGATAATCAATCAGGAATAGTTGCCATGAATCCCTTCTACCGAATCCGGAAAATCCAAGTTTTGTCGATACTCGCGCTGAGTGTGGTGAATCTCTTCGCCGCCGATCCGGCCTCCGGGCGGAAGACGCTATCGCTGGATCAGGGCTGGCGCTTCCTGCGCGCGGACGCTCCGGGTGCCGAAGATCCGGCCTTCGATGATTCTGCATGGAGGGTTCTCGATGTTCCGCACGACTGGAGCATCGAGGATCTGCCACCGTTCGTAAGGGAGCCGCTTCCGGAGTGGGATGCCGTTACGGGGCAATGGCGTTTCCATAAAGGTGACGAGCCGGCGTGGAAAAAGCGCGATTTCGACGACAGCCAGTGGCAGAACGTTATGTTGCCGAACACCTGGGAGCATCATTCGGATTATACCAACGACAACGTCTATGGCTGGTTCCGCCGCCACATCGAGATTCCCTCCGAATGCAAAGGCACGGACTTCGATCTGCTGCTGGGCTGCATCGATGACGTGGACGAAGCCTTCCTGAACGGCGAACGCATTGGGGGTAAGGGATCGTTTCCTCCCGATTTTCAAATTGCGTGGGATGTCCCGCGACGCTATCGCGTTCCTGCATCGCTTGTGAAGGGCGACGGTTCGGACGTGCTGGCGGTGCGCGTGTTCGACCGGAGCGGCAACGGCGGCATCTACCAAGCCGGGACGAAATCCTTTCGCGTCGGGCCGTTCGATACATCGCTCAGTCAGGGCGCCGGCTACACCGGGCATACGGTTGGCGGAACCGGCTGGTACCGGAAGAACTTCACGCTCAGCGAGAGCAACCGGTTGGTTTCCTTACGGTTCGACGGCGTCTACATGAACGCCGATTTCTGGATCAACGGCCATCATCTCGGCAATCATCCCTACGGCTATACCGGCTTTGAATTCGACCTGACGCCCTACCTCAATCCGGCGGGGCAGGAAAACGTGATTGCTGTCCGCGTTCGCAACGATGGTAAGAACAGCCGCTGGTATTCCGGATCGGGAATCTACCGCCACGTTTGGTTGGATGTGAAGGATTCGATTCATGTGCCCACTTGGGGCGTGTTTGTCACGACGCCGGAGGTGGCGAAGGACAAGGCTGTCGTGAAGGTCACGAGCGAGGTCCAAAACGCCACCGCTCGCGAAGCCGCCGTGGAGGTGTGCGTCCATATTCTGGATTCCACTGGTAAAATGGTCGGATCGATCTCGGGCCGGTTGAGCGTGTCCGGGAACGAAACCCGTTCGGTGGAGCAATCGCTGGAGGTGCTTGTACCGAAGATGTGGTCGCCGGATTCGCCGGACTTGTATTCGGCGGAAGTTGAAGTCGCGGCGGCAGGTAAACCGGTGGACAAGATTTCAACCCGTTTCGGCATCCGGAAGATCGAGGTGGATGCCGAGCACGGTTTCCGGATCAACGGGGAACCGCTGCTGCTCAAGGGCGGCTGCATGCACCACGACAATGGCCCGCTGGGGGCTGTGGCGATCGATCGCGCGGAGGAGCGCCGTGTGGAACTGATGAAGGCAAACGGATTCAACGCCATCCGAACCGCGCACAACCCGCCGTCGCCCGCGTTTCTCGATGCGTGCGACCGGTTGGGCGTGCTGGTGATCGACGAATCGTTCGACTGCTGGACGGTCGGGAAAAACAGTCAGGACTACAGCATGTATTTCAAGGATTGGGCCGGGCGCGACATCGCCTCCATGGTGCGGCGCGACCGTAACCATCCGTCCGTCATCATGTGGTCCATCGGCAACGAGATTCCCGACCAGTTCCGTGCCGAGGCGACGCAGCGGATGCTGCGCGAGGCGGTCCTTTCGCACGATCCGACCCGCCCGGTCACCCAGGCAATCTGCTCGGACTGGGGCGAGGTCATTAAAAACTGGGACGAGCGTTCCGATGTTGCGTTCCAGCATCTCGACATCGGCGGCTACAACTATCTTCCGGAAAAATACGAAACCGACCACGCGCGCCATCCAAAGCGCGTGATGTATGGCAGCGAGTCGTATCCGCGAGATTTCTTTACCTACTGGTCGCTCGTGGAAAAGCATCCCTACATCATCGGTGACTTTGTCTGGACGTCGATGGACTATTTCGGCGAATCCGGAATCGGACATGCTATTCCAAGCACCGAGGCGGACAACTTCCTCATGCCGTGGCCGTGGTACAACGCCTGGTGCGGCGACATCGACGTGTGCGGCTTCAAGAAACCGCAGTCCTACTATCGCGATGTGGTTTGGCGTCGCAGTCCAATCGAAATGGCGGTTCATGCGCCGATGCCCGATGGCGTTCACGAAAGCGTCAGCGGCTGGGGCTGGCCGGACGAGAGGCGGAGTTGGACCTGGCCGGGCCAGGAAGGCAAACCGATGCAGGTAGCCGTCTATTCGCGGTGCGAAAAGGTTCGTCTTGAATTGAACGGAAAAGTGATTGGCGAGCAGCCCGTTTCGACAGAGACGAAGCTTACCGCCCGGTTCGACGTGCCTTTCCAGCCGGGTGAATTGCGCGCGATTGGTTTGGTCAATGGAAAAGAGGTCGCAGGCATCACGCTGAAAACCGCGGGCGAACCCAAGGCCATCCGGCTTGTGTCCGACCGCTCCACCATCCGCGCCGACCGCAACGACCTTTCCTACGTCACGGTCGAGATTGTCGACGCGCATGGCCAGGTGGTCCCCAACGCCGCAATCCCCATTCATTTTACCGTCACCGGGGCAGGGGAGCTTGCCGCCACTGGCAGCCCTGCACCGAACGAACCCGCCAGTTTCCATCTGCCGGTTCGCAAGACCTGGCAGGGCCGCTGCCTGGCCATCCTTCAACCGAAGGGCGATGCCGGAACAATTACCCTCAAGGCCGAAGCCGATGGGCTGGCCTCCGCAACAATCGTGGTTCAAATACAATAAGCGGAGGCTGGAAGCGCTCGTGGACGATGTCGGGCTGTGTGGCGGCCAGTCAAACATGGAAATCGGCGCGGTCGAGCGTCTGGATACGGTCTATATCAGCGGATACGGTATTTCCGACAATGCTCTTGTCCATCCATGTTACTGAACCATGGTACGCAAGGTCGAAACGTTTTCATGATTCGTGAAAGCATGATTATAGATATTTCATCGGATTTTTTTCAGGAAGTATCTCACCTTGCTTGTCGCACGCTTCCCGAAACCGAGTCCAAAATAGGTTTTAATTGAACAAGGTAGAGGATGAAGAAGTTCAAAAAAAATGGAACCAAGGTGAACAAGGGGGCGCCGAGCGGCCTTCTGATCAGCCTTGTGTTTCATGGTGCCGCATTTTTTCTGGCCGGTATCTTCGTGGTGTTCCAGGTCCTGCCGAAGGAGGAGCCGGTTTTCGAGGCTCCCCCCCCGGTGGAGCGACCGAAGATGAAGCTAAAGAAACCGAAGGTGAAGGTACAGAAGAGTTCCACGCCGAAGCCGTCCTCGCGCATCGTAGCCAAGGTCAAGACGGCCAAGATGCCGGAGATTCAGATTCCCGACCTAGTTGGGTCGGGGGAGGGCTTGCTGGGCGGGGTTGGACTGGGAGGCGACTTTCTGGAGATGCCGGAAGTTAAGACCCTGACGCTGATGGGGTCCACGGTTTCGACCGGTAACGACTTCGTGGGGACCTATTATGATTTCAATCGCCGGAGTAGTGGTAGTTTCTATTCCATGAACACCGAGGAGTACCAGGATGTCATGCTGAAGTTTTTCTTGTCGGACTGGGATAAAAAGAAGCTGTCGAAGTTCTACCGGTCGCCCACCAAGCTCTATTCCACGTGCTTCATGGTGCCGAATATTCCGTCGGATCTGGGGCCGGAAGCATTCGGCGAAATCGGAGCCGCAGGGTACTGCTGGGGCGTTCTTTACGAAGGAAAGCTGGTGCACAAGGACAAGGTCACGTTTCGGTTCCGCGGATTCGGCGATGATGTTTTGATGGTTCGCGTCGGTGGGGAACTGGTCTTGGCGGCCAGCTGGCCTGGAAGCGTAATACAAGAGGGATGCGGTTGGCTTAGCCATTCGGGTGAGTCGGGGGTATACCGGTTGGGATCCAATAAAGCTCAAGTGGGCGACTGGATTACATTGGAGCCGGGGGTTCCCCAGGATATGGAAGTGTTTATTGGTGAGTGTCCAGGTGGCCAGTTCTGCGCCCAGTTGCTGGTTGAGGTGGAGGGGGTGGATTATGAGAGAAACAACCAAGGTGGTCCCATTCTACCCATGTTTACCACGGAGACGCCTTCATGGGAGATGCTGGATACCATCTACGAGCATTTGGTGCGAGGGGAGGCCACGCTGACGAATGGCCCCGTGTTTTGCGATTTTTAAGAGAGGTGGAGTGGCAGGAATGCGCATAGTTCAAACAGGATTGGCCGTGCTCGCCTTGGTTCTCTGCTCGGGAGCCCACGCGGAGTTGCGAATGTGGACCTTGGTAACCGGCAGGAACGTCGAGGCGGAATATGTGAAAACGGTGATCGATACCGTTTGGTTGAAGAGTCCTTCGGGAGATCTCTACAAGATCCCGGAAAAGCAATTGTCGGAGGAAGATCGTCTTTATGTTGAATGGTTCAACCCTCCTGAACTGAAAATCGAGTTTTGGGATAAGAGCGAACATAAACTGGGCTATTACAAGGGCACGCCGCATTTTGACTGGGTAATATCCCCTAGCATGACAGAACATTCATTCAGGGCACGTGTCAAACAAATGGATCGCAAGCCTTATCATCATGAACTGACCGTTACCTACTATGCCATCGGTCGCCAGCGACTTGATCGCGATAAATATATTTTCCTGGAAAAGAAGACTGGGCGCTTCACGCCGGCCGAGCAGTCCGAGATCGAACTCACCGGCGCGGTCTTCAAAATGTTGAAATATGACTGGGATAACCAGCCCCGCGGCCGGGATTTTGCATTTTACCTGGTGCTAGTAACCGACGAACACGGGGAAATCATAGGCCATCGCGAATCGCAGGATTGGTTGTTTGAGCACCGGGAACGGTTGGATGAACTGCCCGCAAGGGCTTTCATGGATACCACCTGCAAGCGAGTCCATCCAACGGGCCCGAAGCCCCAGTATTAGTAAACAACGTTACTTCCGTTGATGATGACGTCCTGTTTGGATACCGCTTCTGTGCCATTCCCTTTCCACCGAATCTGAATGCATGCTTTGGGATGCATGCCAGTGGCGTGATGAAGACAAGGTTCGGTGTACCATGCTTGAGGTATCCGGTGTAATTGCGAACTCCAGGTACGACGGTGCCGAGAGAGTCCCCAAGAAGGGGATTGGCGCGAAGAGAGGCTTGCGCGGAGCACAAGGGGACATCACCCGACAACTCCTCCAACCCGAGCAATTATACATCCGCCGATTCTTTGTGCATATTCTGTGTCACGAGCCAAGACGGTGATGTAGAAGGGTTGAATCCTTACGGCGGGTTGGGGCATACTTCATCGTTCCAGGGTAGCGACGTGCCGCCACCGGGGCATTCGCCATGGATACATTACATTGAAAGGTAGGAACGTTATGAGGAGCCGACTCCGTAGAACAACCGCTGACATTCCACGCAGGTCTTCATTCTGGGCCAAGGGGAGGCTCCTTCTGTTGTCGTTGATGGTGGCCGCAGTTTGCGGGGCACAGGAGTTTAAGCTGCCCGAGGTGCCTGAAACAGCCTATATCTTTACCTCCTTCCGCGGTAATGGCGATGGGCTGCACATGGCATGGAGCGAGGATGGACAACACTGGAACGAACTCGCGAGCGTCTACATCAACCCCGCCGTCGGCAGCAAACTGATGCGCGATCCGCATATCCTGCGTTCGAAGGATGGCGTCTACCATCTGGTCTGGACGACCGGCTGGCATGACAAGGGGATCGGATATGCGAACACCCGTGATTTTGTCCATTGGTCGATGCAGAAATATATTCCGGTCATGGAATCGGTGGAAGGAACCCGGAATTGCTGGGCGCCGGAAACCTTCTATGATGCCGGACGCGATGAATTCATGATTACCTGGTCGTCGGATGTCGAAGGCCGTTTTCCCGAGACCAAGTCCGACGACAGCATGAACAACCGGACCTATTATGTGTCGACCAAGGATTTTAAGTCGTTCAGCGATCCGAACGTACTGATCGATCCCGGCTTCGACCACATCGACTGCACGATTCTGCAACGCGACAGTCAGTACCTCGCCGTCATCAAGCAGGGGGACAAGCAGAAGAAGGGCATTCCCGGGCCGATCCATTATCTGACCGCCGATGATCCACACGGCCCCTGGACGTTGCAGAAACCGCCGATCGTAACCAAGCGGGCCGAAGGCCCGGCGCTGGTTCAGCGGGACAACGAAACCCTGCTTTATTTCGACTTCTATTCGGACGGGCGATACGGCGCGTATAAAACGAGGGACTGGAAAAAGTGGAGCGATGTTTCGGACAAGGTCATGGTCGTGGACGGACAGCGCCACGGATCGATCATCGAGGTCCCCGGTACGCTCGTGGAAGATCTCCTGCTGCGCGATTCGGACTGGGCCGGTGTCGCTCCGGCTCCGATCCTCGATGGCTACACGGCCGATCCCTCCATCCGTGTTTTTGGCGATACCTACTATGTCTATCCCACCATCGAGCGCCCCAATTGGATGACCACCGAGTTCAAGGTCTGGTCCTCCAGAAACCTCGTGGATTGGAAGGGCGAAGGAACGATTCTCGACCTGCCCAAGGATGTAGGCTGGGCCGATGTCCGCGCTTGGGCGCCGGATTGCATCGAGCGCAATGGGAAATACTATTTCTATTTCTGCGGCGACGGAAAAATCGGGGTTGCCGTCGGTTCGTTGCCTACCGGCCCCTTCCAGGAAGCCCTGGGCCATCCCTTGCTCAGCCGCAAGGACAACGAAAAGATCCAAACCAACACCATCGATCCCTGGGTCTTCATCGATGACGACGGCCAGGCCTATATCTACTGGGGCAATGGACGGCTTTGCCAGGTCTACAAGCTCAATGAAGACATGGTTTCGCTCGACGGGGATCCCGTCGATATCCCGCTACGCGAGTTCCGCGAAGGCATCTGTGTTTTCAAACGGAAGGGCAAATACTACTTCATGTGGTCCATCGACGATGCGCGCAGTCCCAACTACCGCGTGGGGTGGGGCGTGTCGGACAGTCCTTTCGGTCCGGTCTCGAGTCCGGACGGCCGAGATAACTTCATTGTGCTTGAAAAGAACCCGCCGGCGATCGGTACGGCGCATCACAGCGTGGTCAATGTGCCCGGCACCGACCGCTGGTATGTCGCCTACCACCGGCACGGCCTGCCCGGCGGCGGGGGCTACAAGCGCCAGACCTGCCTGGTCCGCATGGAGTTCGACGAACAAGGCCACATCCTACCGATGGATCCGCTGACAACCCCCTTCAAGCCGGGCGATGTCGGAGAGCCGATCGTAAACGGAAAGGGCCTGCCCGATTGAAAGTAGTTTCTACTTTCCTCAAGTTCCGTTTTTTCGGTTTAGTGTGGACATGACCTTGGATGTGCCATCTCTGAAGAACCGCTATTTTGCCTTCCGCCACGGGGAGAGCCGGGCCAATGTGGAAGGGATTATTGTCAGTAGCCCGGCCATTGGGACGGTCAAGTATGGTCTGTCGGAGGAGGGATGCCGGCAGGTGGCGGCCAGCGCCGCAAAACTGCCGGACCTGAACGATCCGGTGATTGTTTCTTCCGATTTCAAACGAACCGTGCAAACCGCCGAGATCATTAAGGCGATCGTGGGCGTCGAACAGGTTTCGCTGGACGTCCGGTTGCGCGAGCGTTTCTTCGGCGAATGGGATGGCGCCTGCTACCTGCACTATGCCGACACCTGGCAGAAGGACGAGGTGGATCCAGACCAGGAGATGGGGGGCGCCGAAAGTGCCAACGCAGTACGGTGCCGGGTGGTGGAGGTCGTGAAGGACTTGGATGCGATGTTTGCCGGCCGGGATGTTATCCTGGTATCGCACGGGGATCCGTTGCGCATGTTGCAGACGGCTTTCGAGGGCTTGGACACGGCGCTCAACCGGACCATACCCTATTTTGAAACGGCGGGGTGGCGGTTGCTTAATCCGTAGGCGGATCAATCGTTGCTGAGGTTGCGCACATCGTCCTGCAGGTATTCGAGGACGGACTTGAACTTGCTGAGGTTCTCAGGATTGATTTCGACGAGTTTTTCGTGGGCTTCGAGGGTGGTTTTCGCGGCTTCCAGCTTGTTGGTCATGTCGGCTTCGAGGCGTTTCGAGGAGCCCTCCAGCTGGTTCAGCAACTTCTGTTGTTCTTCCGTGGCCTTCATGGAATAGTCCACCACGCGGTTGACGCCCAGCGTCACCAGCAATTTTTCGTTCTTGTCCGAGAGGTTGATCAACTGGAACGACACGGGTTGGCTCTTGACGTAGCAGGCGATGCCCGCCACCACTCCCATGAAGGTGCTGTCCATGCCGGTGCAGTGCGACATTTCAACCAGGATGCTATCGGCCGACGCATTGCCAATGATCTGGTGGATAAACTGTTTCATGGGGGGGCTGATCTTGAAAGATCCTCTGCCCTCGACGCGGATGACGGCGGTATGGTCGATGTATGCCGCGGTGAGGTTGTCACTGTTCTTGCCAGAATCCATATAACGTCGAAATCCTTTGGAAATACTGCCTGTAATGCTGGGGATAATATCATCAAGGGGTATGAGTTCAACGCGTTTGTTCGATAAATGGTTTTCACGTTGCGGGTTGGATGATAACCACGCATTCACCCTTGACGTTTCGCTTGTCGTAGGCGTTGCGGATCGTGGCCGGCGTACCCTCGGTGCATTCCTCAAACTTCTTGGTCAGCTCGCGGCCGACAAAGACGGTTCGGTCGGCACCGAGGTGTTCCTCGATCTCGCCCATCAGCTTAATCAAGCGATAGGGGGATTCATAGAGGACGACCGGCAGGTCCGCATCCTTCCATTTTACCAGGTCCCGTTTGCGACCACCGCTTTTGTGGGGAAGAAAGCCGGCAAAAATGAAGCCGTTTTCCCCGTAGCCGCTCAAGGCCACCGCCGTCGTGACGGCCGCCGGTCCCGGTACGGCGGTGATCGGTACGCCGGCCTCGCGGCAGAGCGCGACGACGCGCGACCCCGGGTCGGAGATGCCCGGCATGCCTGAGTCGGTCACCATCGCAATGGATTGGCCCTCGTGGATACGGGACACCAGCTGCTCGGCCCGCTGGATTTCATTGAACTTATGGCAGCTTTGCAGGTGGGTGGTGATTTCGTAGCGGTCCGTTAGGCGCCGGGTGTGGCGCGTGTCCTCGGCCACGATCAGGTCGGCTTCCTTCAAGGTTTCGATGGCCCGGAACGAGATATCGCCCAGATTGCCGATGGGGGTTCCCACAATGTAGAGTCCGGCTTCCATGGAATTATTTCGCCTGCTCCACAAGGGAATCAAAGTAAGCGTCCAGGTTGCGGGTTCCCTTGCTCCGCACGGTTTGTTCCATGGTGCGGCAGCAGCGTTCGCGTGCCCGGTCGGCCGAACTGACCGCTTCGCGTCCGTTTTCGTTGATCGTGGCCAGAATCGTGCCGCCAGCATCCTTGATCTGGATCGACAGTTCGTAGGTGAAAAACGCCAGACCGGCGGTGCGTATGCCGGTGTCCGTGATGGCCACGCGCCCGGCTATCTCAAGCACGGATGGGGCGCCCACCACGAAGCCATAGCTTGTGACCAGTTCCTGCAGGCAGTTTTTCATGCGTCCGTCGTCGTCGCCCTGGATCTGGATACCCACCCGAATCTGCTTTGCACTATTGGAGGCCGCCTGTTGCAGTTCATGAAGGGTGTAGTCTGGCGCGGCGGCCGAAGCCGTCGGGGGATGTATCACCTTGAGTTGGCGTAGGATTAGATCGTTTTCGACCGCGCCGCGCGCCGCCGCACGCAACATGGCATATTTCGTCACTGTATTTTCCGTTTGTTGTGCGCGGGTGATCAGTGACTCCACCTGCACGCTTTTTTCGTTGGCTTTATCTAGGTAAATGCGGGCGGTGTCGCGGCGCTTGAGATAGGCTACGGCGTGGTAGCGGCCGGCGGCATCCTTCCATGCCTCGGCATGCTGGATATTGATGAGCGTCTGGGACGAAAGAATGTTGATGTCGGTCGTCATGTCGGTGGAGCGGATGAAATCCTTGTTGGTTTCCTTGACGGTGTCGATCACCCGTTCATCCGATTCGATATGCGCCTCGAAGATGCGGGAGAGGTTGGCGGCGGCCGCATTTTCCGCCCCTTGGCGCGTGTCGCCTTCGCCGACGGCCACGAGGAACGTTTTTTCGGGGTAGGTGGTTTTGGGGTTCCGAACCCAATCGGGCACCCGATTACCCACGGTGGCGCATCCCGCGACCAGAAGCAGGAGACCGGGCAGAAACATATGGTATGACCGATGCATGGGAACCCTTTAATTGAGATAGGCCGATTCAAGCACATTCAACCGCCCGGCTTCAAGATGCACTCCGTTTCTTTCATCCGTGTAGAGCAGGCGGCCGTCGAAGCCGTAATACTTGATTTGTACGTCATAGTCGCCTGCGTCGAGATGCAGCTCGCGGACATAGGCTTCGGCCGGGAAGAAGCGGGAAACACGCAGGTCGGCATTTTCGGTCTGGTCGGTCAGCAGGTCGGTGGCGATCCGGGTAAAGAATGCGGCGCCATCGCCCATGTCGTTCGTCATCTTTTCCTTGGCCCGTTCGGAGGCCAATCCCTTGACCACGGCGCGCGTCAGGGTCTTGAGATAGATGATCGGTTTCTTGATCGAGAAGGTTTCGATGGCAGCATTCTCGAGGCTTTCGATGGGCTGGAGGGGCTGGTTTTCCCCGTTCATTATGCAGATGTCCACATACTGCACATTCGATGGGCGTTTCTGCATTGAAGGAAGTTGGAACTTAAAGTGGTAGCCTTCCTTCACATCGGGCCACGCGATGACGTCCAGTCCGGAGAGGTGTTGCTTGCCCAGGTAGTTTTCAGATGTGCCGGCCAGCACAATCAGGTCTTCCTCCGTATGGATGTAGAAGGTGGCGGCGGTCTTGTCCGGGGCCTGTCCGCTAAAGGCAATGACGTTCAGGCGGGCTTTGGGAGCCACATGGCGCTGTTGCTCGGCGGTGAAGTCGGGCCGGGAAAAGGGATAGATGTCCGGTTGCAGCTTCCAGCCCCGGTCAATCTTTTCGAAATCGATCCGCACGTCGTCCCACTTTCCGTCACTGCGATAGAGCAGGAGGCTCAGATAGCGCCCCAACGCGGAATCCTGGAAATAGCTCTTGCCGGGCCGGAAGGCTTGCTCCGCCTCCTCGGCAGCGCTTAGCTTTTGGGCCATGCGGTCGTACTTGCTTTCGAGCTGCAACAGCTTGTTATTGATGCGGCGGACTTCCACGAAGGCGTCATCGTTCAAGCCGAGGGCCATGTAGTTGAGCGCCTTGAAGACATTCAGGTAGATATCTTCATAATCCTCGCCGGCATAGGCGAGGGTGTTGTCGTTGAGAATCAGCGACGAGGCGGCGCGGGTTACGCTTTTGGTAAAGTTTTCCTCGATGGCTCGCTCCGCCTTTTCGAGGTATACGTTGCTCTTTTCATAGTCGCCGTTCCAGTGGTGCAGCATCCCTATGTCGAGATAGAAAACCACCCGGTCCTTGACGGCGTAGCCCTTGTTCCGGGCCGCGTCGATTTTGGCGATGGCCGCAGGATAGTCCGCCCGCGCAAGCATGGCATCGGTTCCCGCATAGTGCGACTTGTCGGTTCGCAGGCTGGCGCACCCGGACAGCAGGAGCAATGATGCAAGCATCAGTGTTTGCTTGGGCGGGGTCATGGTTGCATCCTTTCGGAGTGCGGCACTTCGGTGCCGCTGTCATCCCATGTCGGCGCAAACTCATCCGGTTCGCTTAACCGGTCAAACTTGAACGAAGCTATTTGTTTTTGAAGGGCAGGCCTGCAATTCCTTTCGATCCATCCAGCCGAACAAAAAGGGTAGCGGCTGGCTGTCGACACCAAGCCATGATGGACGGCGTTGTTGTTTACATAGTTAAGGCGCGCAAAATAGCTTTTCTCGTATGTAAGGCATTTGTCCCAATATTGGAACCAAACTCTACGGCCAGGCTTGTCATCCAGCCGATTCAGCAGTTTTGCGGATTCGGAATGGAGGTGCTGGATGAGTCGGCGTACCGACCCTCCTTCGGGAGAGACTCCAATCCAATGATAGTGATTGGAAAACAGCGCCCAGGAACGAACCTTCCAGCCTCGGGCCCTTATAATGCGAAACAGGGTCTGTTCCAATAGTTTGAGGCGTTCCGGACCTTTGAACAAGTGTTGCTTACGATAGGTTCCCGCCGTCACCATGTAGACGGTATTCGGCACGAACACATGATAAGGGGAATGGTGCCAGCTTGGAGGTTCTTGGGCCATCAAGAGATTGAAAGCGGCACCGAAGTGCCGCACTCCAAATACATGTTATCTACAGCTTGAACGCGTGTTTCTTGACGTATTTCTTGATTTTCTTGTCGCCGATCCATGCCTTCTCGCTGGTTTCGAGATGAATCAGTTCAAGGTTGACCTGGTAGTATTTGACCGACTCCTTGCCTTCCTGGTCGATGATGGTGTTGATGCTGCCGAGCAGCATGTAGTCGGCCCCGGTTTCGGCCGCGAGCCGTTTCTGCGTTTCGGCCGACGCCCAGGTCTGTTGCTGGCGGCGCTCTTCACGCAACGGGTCGCGCTCGATGGGGTTGGCCACGAAGGTGACGCGGCCGCTGTTGATCAGTTCGCGCTCGAGATCCTTGGTGAAGGTTTCGGTGGCGATATGTTCCGAACTCAGGTTGCGGACGGGGCCGACGATGACGACGGGCTTCTTGCCGTGGGAGGCGGTATAGGCTTCCACCCAGGGGCGTTGGGCAAGATCCTCGATCATGGCCTTGGAAACCAGTTGCGAATCCGTATCGTTCCAGCGGCCGGAGAGGTCGATGGTTTCATCGACGGCGACGCGCTCAACCTTGGTCTTGCACCCGGGCAGGGCGATGAGGGAAACAAGTGCGAGGGCGATCAGCAGTTGACCTTTTTTCATGGCAATCTCCTTGGTTGTTTTCGTTCGATCACGGAATCAAAGACCCGTTAAGTGTTTAGCCCGTTCAATCTTCGTAGATCTTGACGTAGTTCTCGCTCTTCAGCCGTTCGATCCACCGGTCGCGCAGGCGGCGGCGTTCCTTCGATAGCAACGCGCTCTTGATCTCGTCGCGAACCTCGCCAAAGCCGCGGTAGGCGGCCTGCCGGCGGGCTTCCACTTTCAAAATGCAGAGCTGGGTGTCGGTTTCGATGATGTCGCTGATTTGTCCCGCCGGCAGCGTTTTCAGGGTTTCCTGCCACTCCGGGCGGGCTTTTTCCGGCTGCATCCAAGAAAACAGGCCACCTTCGGCTGCACGGCTTCCTTCGGACGATTCCTTGGCGGTCTCGGCAAAATCGGCACCCTCAAGCAGCTTCTGCCGGATATGGTCCGCTTCCTCGCGTTTGACGGCCTGTTCTTCCGGGGTTTCGCCCTTGTTGAGCACGATCACGCTAAACTTGATCTGCTCCGGAATCAAAAAGTCGTCCTTGTGGTCGTCGTAGTAGCTGCTGACCTGCTCGGGCGTCACGCGGGCGCGCTGCGTAACCTCTTGGCTCATCATCATGCCGACAACCATCTGGTCGCGGATGGTATCCATGTAGTCCGCCCGGCTTTTCTTCTGAGCGGCCAACGCTCGCTCGAACTGCGCTTCGTCGCCGTTGAAACGCTCGTTGATCATGCGGCGGATTTCGTCGTTCACATACTGGTCGGGAATCTGTCCGCCGCGGCTCTTGAAGGCTTCCAGGATCAGGGCCTGTTCCACCAGTTCATCGCGCGCCTCCCGGAAGGCCTGGTCCAGCGCGGCCTCCAGTTTCGCACCTTGGTAGGAGCGGTAGAGGTCCGCCATGACCGGGGCCATGGCCTCGCGCACGTCGCCGATGGTGATTACGCGGTTGTTGACCTTGGCCGCGTAGCCGTCGATGTCGAAGAACTGCGGCGGCTCGTTGGTTTGCACGACCGAATTGGTTTGTCCAAAAGCGGTTACGGAAAATAAGCAGATACTGGCTAAAAAGAGATGTTTCATAACGCAAACACCTTAGTTAAACGATTGAAGGCGCGCAACGTAGAAAAGCGCAACCGCGAATATTCTTTACGCTTGAGGGGCCTTCTGTGCTACAACCCGCGCCCATGACCGAAGAAACAATAGAAACAGGGCGTGCCGGCATCGCGGCGATTGTGGGCCGAACCAACGTCGGCAAGTCCACCTTGGTGAACCATTTGCTGGGCGAAAAAGTCAGTATTGTCAGCGATACGGTGCAGACCACCCGCAACCTCATCCGAGCCATTCTCACGGAAGATCGCGGGCAGATCGTTTTTCTCGACACCCCCGGCGTCCACAAGGCGCAGGGCGAACTGGGCAAGAACCTTAACAAGGCCGCCCGTTCCGCCGTCGAAGGCGTCGATGCCATCCTACTGGTGATCGATGCCTCCGCCAAACCCGAATTGGAGGACGACGGCTGGTTTCGGCGCATTGCCCGAGAAGAAGTTCCCTGCATTATTGCTTTAAACAAAAGTGATCGTCGCTCCAGCTTTGCCGATGCCTATAAAACGTTGTGGGAGGAGATCAAGGCCGAGAAGGAGAGTAGCCTGCAACCGGTTTGGGCTTCGGTTTCCGCGCTGAAGGGCGATGGCATGGCCGGATTACTCGATACGCTGTTTGCCACGGTTCCCGCAGGCCCGCCGCTTTTCCCCGACGATATCCTGACCGACTATCCCCGCAAGCTGAACATTGCCGACGTCATTCGAGAAAAGCTGTTCTATCGTTTGCACGACGAATTGCCGCACGCTGTTGCCGTATGGGTCGAGGAGATCGACGAGCAGGAAAAGAAATGGACGGTCGAAGCCTCCATCTATGTCGAGCGCCATTCCCAAAAGGGGATTGTTATCGGTGAGAAGGGTCGCCTGCTCAAATGGGTGCGGGAACAGGCCGAGAAGGAGCTGTACGAAATGTACGGCGTGCGCTTCAAGCTCAAGCTATGGGTCAAGGTCGAGAAAAACTGGCGCAAGAACTTCTGGATCCTCAAGAAGCTTGGCTATGCCTAGCCCCAAATCGGTGATCACGGATCGCTACAGCTTCAGCATAAACATCAGAGCCTGATCCAGAAAGCCCGGCAGCGATTCGTGGCCATAGTCCGGATAGAATTCCAGCGATTTTTTGGAGGTGATCTTGTTGTAGGCCGCAAACTGAGTCGACGGCGGGCAGACCGTATCCTCCAGTCCCATCGCCATTACGACCTCTGCTTTCACGCGCGGCATCAGATGCTGAATATCAATGTAGCCGAGGCGCTCGAATACCTCGTGCTCACGCTTATGCTGCGGATCGTGGCGGCGGAAGTATTCACGCAACTCGCCATAGGCATCCTTCGCCTGATTCATCTGCCAGACGCGCAGGTAGTCACTCAGGAACGGGAACATGACCGCCGCGCGCTTCACACGCGGCTCCAACGCCGCACAGGCCAGCGATAGCGCGCCGCCCTGGCTGAAGCCGAACACGCCCACCCGGTTTTCATCGACCGTATCCATATCCATAAGAATGCCGGCCAGTTGCGCGGCATCCAAAAAAACGGAGCGGAAAAACAGTTTTTCGGGAGCGTCATCCAGTCCGCGGATAATCTGTCCCGTATGGGTGGTTCCCCGAATACTGCCCAAGTCTTCCGATAAGCCGCCTTGTCCACGAACATCAATCGCAGCCACGGTTATTCCCGCCGCCGCATAGGCCAGCTTTTCAATCCAGTCCCCGCTGTTGGCGGTATACCCATGGAACATCACTACCGCCGGGCCGGCTTTTTGTGCGTCTTTCGGCTGTATCAGCTTCGCGTGAACGCGCGCACCGCCAACCCCGGTAAAATAGAGCTGCGAGCAGGTGGCGTACGGCACCTGGACTTCGTCATTCGGAACAATCTCGACCTGGGGGTCAATTGCCTTCATCTCCGCCAGCGCGGTGTCCCAGTACGGGTCAAAATCCGCCGGCCGCGGATTGGTTCCCTTGTATTCCATCAATTGCTCAAGCGGCATATCAAAACCCAATGGCATGGCATCTCCTTATTTCAGCTTCATTGTCGCTGCCTATTCCGCCGGTACACTGATCCGGATATTCTTATAACAGGCTGAGCGAGTGAACATATGGCGAAATCCTACGCGCCCTTCCGTTACCGGCGGGCGATCGCGATTTGCCATGTGGAACGGATAATTCTGTGCGGGATTGCTGATCACACCATACAGCTCGCAGCCCCTTTTTATCACGGCCACCCTATGCGGCACGTCCGGCTCAAATAATCCTTCAGGAAAATAATCCGGAACCATATCCGTTCCTTCCAACCCGGTCGCGCCTGGCATATAGCGCCGTCCACGAATATAAGGGGCGGAATCATCCCACGGGAACGCTGCATAACTGAGATGATAGGTGTGCATGTGATCAAAATAAACGCTCATCGCCGGCACTCGGCGTAGCCCGGTCCACTCCGCGATATCGGTGGAGTAGGGGGCCTCGCCACTGCCGGTGGCCTGAATATACAGGATGTTAACACCCCGCGTCGCCTCATCCAGACGTGTGTATTCAAACTCGATTTTCAAATCGCCCTCAAACGAGGCCTTCGTCCAAAGCACCATATGGTGGGCGTCATTACCGAACTCCGGGCCGGCAATCAGCCGCATCCCGGCATCATCGCACTCAACCCGCCCGACTTCCCCATCCAGGAACCACTGTTTTTGCCACTCTCCGGTACACGGGTCACAAAAAACCTCATTCCAGCGGGCACCATTCACCGCGTCAAAAATATCCTTATCCGTCACAAGGTCTTCCTCTTTTGGCAATTGCGAGGGCTAAAGTTTATACTGATATTGAACTTATTCTTCCGTCAGTGCTTCATCCAGCGCCTCCGGGATCAGCGCGATGTTCTCCATCGCCGCCAGGCTCCACTGGGCAACGTCGTTCGTGGTCAGCCACCAGGCCTCGTCGACCGGCTTCAGCACATCCGGAACATCCACTTTTTCCGAAAGCGGTCCATTCGGTTCCTGCCATATTTTGCGAGGGAAATAATCCGCCGCAAATTCAGAAGGAACATCGGTCGCGTCATCGGCACGGCTGCGCGTGAGGGGCGCCATGACGATCCTGTTCGCAATTACTATTTTTCCGAGTTGGGCTGGGGTGAACAGTGTTTTATGATCCATAGTGAACTCCAT
>JBNLGU010000049.1:0-21741 GCA_050306215.1 Pontiella sp. | reverse complement strand
TTTCAAGACCGCCGCCGTCGATGAAAAACTAATTTCAAAAATGAATATCTATCCGGATCAGGTGACACTCGAAGGTCCGGCGTTCGGTGTTTTGGCCAATACAAAACAGAATAACTGATTCTGTATAGTGTCGGGTTGGATATGTCGATGAGTCGGCGTTACTTCTGTCTGCGCTATTAATTTATGTGTTCAAATTAGGTGATTTGGCTTTTATTAGCTTGAATTGTAATCGGGTGTGAATAGGGTGTTATGGATTGTGTGTGATAGCTCGGGAGGATGGATGTTGATTCCCTCGGGTAGGTCTGCGGACGATGTAGTTATCACCCTTCGTTTTTTGTAGGAATGAGGAAATAACATGAGTTTCAATCAACGTTGTTACAGTCGCACGTTTGTGGTTCTGGCATCGGCCATGGTCATGCTGAGCAGTGCTGTTTTTGCGCAGGACTATAGCTCGATGAGTATCTCTGATGTACTGGCAGCCGCGGAACGGCGGTTGCAGGAGAAGAACTACGAGGGAGCGATCCCCGCCCTGAAGGAAGTACTTGACCGCACAAGCGGCTTGACCGACCCGCAGGGGCAGAAAACCGCGCAGACCTGCCGCCTTGAACTGGCCCGGGTCTACTACCAGTTGGGTCAGGTTTCGGAAGGCATGCCCTATATCGATGAATACCTGAACAACGAACCGCGTGAGCAGGAAGCCCTGGCGCTGCGGATGCTGGCCCAGGCCTTTTTCGACGTTAGTGACTGGGATAAGATCATCGACCTAGCCAAGCGCCTGCAGTCTTTCCCGGGGCTGAACAAGGACGACCTGTTCAACATGAACCTGCTGGTGGGGCAGGCCTATTTCCAAAAGGGCGACTACGAGAATTGCGTGGAGCCGCTCAAGTATGCGGAACGCAACACAGACGATGACCGCATTCAGGGAATCTGCCAGATCATGGTGACCCGTGCGCTGGTGGAGTTGAAGGAGTGGGAGCAGCTCTATCCGTGGGTGCTTAAGATTAACCGGACGGAGCGCCGGTTCGACATTTCGCTGAATTTGACCCTGATGAAAGCCGGCATGGCCCTATTCGACTCGGGCGAATACCTGAATTCTCTCTACCTTTACCGCATGGTGATGCCGCGTGGAGTGTTGCTTGATCACGCAAACCAGAAGATTGAAGCGATGAACAAGGAGATCACCCTCGGTGGGCTCAACGAAGCGGAAGTCACGCAGCGGCAGGCGGAAATCGATGGCCTCAAGGATGCGGTCCAGCAGTTACGCGACCTGCCTCCCTACGAAGAGGAGGTCTCCTTCCGCATTGGACAAATCTACGCCGATGTAAAACGCTACTGGGAAGGATATGTGGCCTTTGACCGCTTGAGCCGCGAATATGGCGACAGCTCGGACAAGATTGTTCAGGAGATCGTTGAAGCGGCGGAGCTTCAGGCTGTCATGACCATGTACGCACTCAAGGACGTCGATCGGGCCGAGGGACTTGTGTTCGACTATCTCAAGGATAAACCCGAGGGAAAATATGCCCGCACCATGCTCTCGATCATGATGCGCGACCGTCTGCTGAGTAACCAGTTTGAAAAGGTCGTCGAGCTTCAGCCGTATGTCGACCGTATTCCCGCATCGGAAGATTTGAACGAACGCCGCACACAAGCCGACTTGAAGCACATGTTGGGCTTCGGCTATTTGCAGACTGGTGAGTACAACAAGGCGGCCACCCAGTTCGAAAGTGTTTTATCCCTCTGCCGTGGCGAGGGTGCGGGCGATGAAGGGGATCTGTTCGGGGTGGATCCGGAGGGCGTCATCGCCCCCAACGTCCTGTACTATCGGGGAATGAGTCATCTATTGCTTGCCCAATACGAAGTAGCCCTCGAGGATTTCAGGGAATATCAGGAAACCTACAAGACGGGTGCGCAGTATCCCGATTCGATCTTTCGTGAAGCTGTCTGTTTGTATGGCCTGGAAAGAATCAAGGAAGCAGAAGACGTATTCACCAGCTTCATCGAATCCTACCCGAACAGCGAGTTGATCTCGGAAGCCTACAGCATGCGCGGGGATATAGAAGCCGCCAAGGAAGCTTCGGTGGACGACCCGCTCACGCTCGACCGCGCCCAGGCCGACTATCGCCGGGCCATTGATTCAGCCATCACACCCATGCAGGCGTCCTATCCCGCCTTCCAGGCTGCGAAAACGTACAAGATGGAATCCAAGTGGCAGGAAATCATCGACCTGATGAACTACTACATGCTTCGCTGGGAAGAAATGGCCGACATCGCAGAAGCTGTTTTCTGGATCGGCCAGTCGCAGACCGAACTGGGTCAATTGCAGGAAGAAGCCGTTCCAGCCTACGTTGATGCCATCATGCGCTACGGGAATGATCCGCAACGGGTGGGGGTTGACAAGATCATTAATGAGCTGGTCACCATTGCGGCTCAGAAGTTGTCGCCGGAAGACCGCGATTCCTTGGCCATCCGCTTGAAACTCAAGTTGGCTTCCGTAGACGAGAACAACCCGGTGCTGCGCCTTCGATTGCAGTTTGCCCAGGCCTTGCTGGAAGGCGAAGACGTGGCGGAAGCGCTCGCCGCAAAACTTCTCGAAACCATCGACACCAAGGTCACGACTCCCTTGTCGCTCTCCGTTATGTGCGACGTGGCCGTCGACACCGGCAACGTGGAACAGATGGAACGCTTAGCCAACTACTTTATCACCACGTTCCCGGACGCCGATCTGCTGTGGCACGGCTATCGGGCCCGCGTCACCGCCATGCTGGAGCATAAGAACTACACGGGCGCGCTGGCAGCGATCGACGATGCGCAGAACGGACCGTACGAACTCGCCGATATGGGATGGGCCCAGCTTATCAAGGCAAACCTCTTGTACGAAATGGGAGATTATGCGGCGGCCGAAGAGGAATACAACCGTCTCATGGGTGTGCCGCAGTGGCGCGGCCCGTTATCGGCCCAGGCAACGCTCGGCATCGGTAAGGCCCGCATGGCTGCAGGCGACCTTGAGGGCGCGCATGTGTTCTTCCAGCGCACCTACCTGATGTTCAAGGCATTCGACAACGGCAAGTGGGCAGCCGACGGCTATCTGGCTGCGGCGGACTGTCTGAACCAGCTCGGTCGCAAGGCCGATGCCATCAAGACGCTGAAAGCCATGCTTGAAGATGATTACACCAAGGACCAGACCCCCGACGAAGTGCGGGCGCTGCTCAAGAATTACGAGGGACAATAGCAATGAACAAAACTCTGTTTAGCGCGATGCTCGCCGGATTTCTGATGCTTTCCGGAATGGCGGAAGCCCGTCAGGTCGCGGCAAAGTTGACGGTCGGGAAGAAAACCTACGAAGGCATGATCCTGGGACGTAGCGGGGAGTTGCTCAACTTCCGGCCGAACGGAAGTACGGGTACGCTCAGCTGGCCGTCCGATGCGGTTAAATGGGTCAAGTTTCCTGTTAAAATCGATGCCGCGGTGGTCAAGGAACTGTTTGAGAAGCGCCTCTACAACGAGCTCATCCCGCTGCTGGAAGCCGGTATTGCGCCGTTTTCCGACTACAACGATCTGCCCTCGAACCTAGCCGAACACCAGGCCATGCTCATGGAGCTGTATTACAAGGTCAAGGATGTCGACAACACCATTCGCTACGCGCAAATGCTGGCCAAGGATGATGATATCGATCCCGAGTTGAAGAGAAAGTGCCTGATTTACCAGGGGCTCTCATTGATCGATGCCGATCGGTTCGACGAAGCGGAACAGCTCTTTTCCGATCACGGGTGGACGGAAGAGCTGGCGGACGATGCTCCAGCTGAGGACCTGTACATTACGGCCAAGTTTCTGGCCATGAAGGGCGAGTTTACCAAGGCGATCGAGGTTGCGGCAAAGGTGGTTGTGTTCAATAGCCAGGATCCGGACTGGATGCGGCCTTCCGAATTGCTGTGTGCCGAAATGTACATGGAAATGGGTTTGCTGGATTCGGCCGATGAGGTGATACGTGAGATAACATTGTTGTACAAGAATACCGATGAAGCTGAGCAGGCTCAAAAGCTGAAGATTCGTGTGGCGAAACTCAGGGAAGAGCGGGCGGATTCGGAAGAGGAATAAGCTTAACTGAAGGAGAAGGAGTACGAAAATGACGAAGAAAATTATCAAAGTGGCGTTTGGCCTTTGCTTGATTGCGGCCTCGACGGTTTTCGCTCAGGAAGCCGGTGGCGATGCAGGTACCGTTGAAAAGACCACGCTGTGGACGTTGATCCTGCAGGGTGGCTGGGCGATGATCCCGCTGGGATTGATGTCGGTTGTAATGGTGTATTTCATTGTCCAGAACAGTCTGGCCCTGCGCGAAAAGGTGCTGCTGCGCCCCGACCTGATGCCGGATTTCATTACGCTGATGAAGGACAAGAAAATCGTTGAAGCACATAGCTTGTGCAAGGAAAACGAAACCCTCTTTACCTATGTTTTCGGTGCCGGTCTGGAACGTTGCTCGACCAAGCGCGAAGTCAACTTCGAAAAGGTTAAGGAAGCCATCGAAGAAGCCAGCACGGAAGAGATCACCTCTTACATGAAGCCGATCGACTACCTGTCCATCATTGGCGCCACGTCCCCGATGTTGGGTCTGCTGGGTACGGTTTCCGGTATGATCAAGGCCTTCCAGAAGATCGGTGCCTCGGGTATGGGCAAGCCGGAAGAACTGGCTGGCAACATTGGTGAAGCCCTGATCACGACGGCTACCGGCCTGATCATCGCCATCCCGGCCATGCTGTGCTACTATTTCTTCCGCAACAGCTTCATCAAATCGACTGCATCCATGGGCCGCAATATCGGCGCATTGCTCGACACGCTTGAAACCGGCGAACTTCCGCTGGGTCACGAACACATGGGTGGCGAATAAGCTGTTGGGTCCTGTAGAACTTCAACCCCTCCCAAGAGAGGTGCAGTATGAAACTTAAAATGCCGGCAAGAGAAGATGCTGAAGTCGATATGGCTCCCATGATCGACTTGGTATTTCTGTTGCTTATCTTCTTCATGGTGGCGTCGGTGGTGACCGATACAAAGGTCAAGGTCGACATCCCCCGCTCCGAGCATGCGAAGGTTCCGGAAAACATCCAGGGACGCGCAATGGTTTCGATCGATGCCAATGGGGATTACTATTGGTACATGTCCAAAATGGACCTTCCGGAAATCACGGAGCAGATTAGCGAAGAACTCGAGCGGAACGAAAACCTGCGGATCATGATCCGTGCCGATCGCCGGGTCGAGTTCGAGTCGTGCAAGAAGCTCATGATAGCCTGCGGCAGTGTCGGGGCCAATGACCTGATCTATTCAGCCTTCGAGGAATAAGCCATGAAATTGTTAGATGACATGATGAACCAAAAGGCGCAGTTGCAGATTGCGCCGCTGATTGACGTAGTATTCCTGCTACTCATCTACTTCATGGTGACGGCCTCGCTGGTGAGAAAGGAAGCAGACCTCTCCTTCATGCTTCCGGCTCAGGCCAACCCCTCGGATGCCGTCGTGCTTCCGATTGAAGTCGTGATCGAAATCTCCGAGCTGGGCGACATCGTTGTCAACGGAATGGTGTTCGGCCATGAGACGCAGAAATTGGACGACCTGATCGGTCAATTGGTGTCGCTGAAGCAGGCTGCCGATTCCTCCGGTAGCGAGTTTATCGTGACGATCATGCCCGACGACCGTGCCCTGCATGGTCGTGTGGTCAACGTCATGGACGCCTGTGCAGCGGCAGATGTGAAAAACATGTCGTTCAGCATGGCGATGTAGTTTCGGAACATCTCTAATACAAAGCGCGCAACTCCAGCAGGGGCTGCGCGCTTTTCTTTTGGACGGGTTCCGTCCATCGGCGGACTGAATCCCCGCCCAGACCTTGGACCTATAAAACCTTGGTTATGGTGGCTAATCCGGCCTTCTTCGCACTTTCGCTGGAACATAGCACGCTGACTGTGGGATTCGCAAAGACGCTCTCCAGCACTTCGCCAAAGGCATTGAAGTGATTCTGCGTAGTAGAAAGGACTTCATCCCTGATTTTCTGCCGCTCTTCATCGCTGAAGCCGAGCAGGTAGCGCAGGCAACTCGAATAGCCCTTGGCATCCGGAAGCTGGTAGGCATCGAGTTGTCCGACGGCACCGATCAGCGCGCGGGTCAGTTCGTCTTCCGACAGCTGGAGGTTCTTGAGGTAGTTTCCGGTGGCCAGGTAGGTGTCGAGCGAGCGCTGCAGGTTGGGGTCGCGATAGGATGCAAAGGCAAATGCGCCGGAGCGCTGGTCGAGGGAGCACATGCCGCCATAGGCCCCGCCTTGCACCCGGATGCGTTCCCAAAGCCAGGCGGTTTGCAGGTAGCGCGTAATCACGAGGGCCGAGCCGTGCAATTGATATCCGCTACTGTAGAGATTGGCGCCGCACCCTACATAGTTTACCAGTGTAGGAGCCGTGAGGGCTTCGGAGTTGGGGATCGGTTTGAAGGTCCATTTTGCCGATGGGCTGGCTTGGGCGGGGAGCTGCTGGACGAATCCCTCCACCGTTTTCAGGACACCGGGCAGGGCCGTGCTGTCGACCGTGATATTGACGACCAGTTGCTCGCGGTTCAGCAGGGTTTGCCAAATCTTTTCAAGCCGGCTGCAGACGGCGGGCCAATCGGTGTCGATTTCCTGGGCCAACCGGCGAATGAAAAACAGGGCATCGACGCCGCCCATCTGCTCGCTGGCCCAGTGCGACTCGTGATAGTGCGCCTTAAGACGGCCGATGACGGCCGAGTGCCCGCGTGGAATAATGGCGGTCTCCAACTCGGACTTGTGCTCAAGCACAATTTGCCGGAAGCGCTCCTTGTTGTTGAATGCAGGTTCCAGAAGGACATCGCGCAGGATGTCAAGCAGCGCGCCGGTCTGTTCCACCATGCATTTCCCCCGCAGGAAAAATCGGCTGATCCCGGTAGGATTGTTCTCCAAGGCGGAAAGGAATGGTGTTCCGTAAATGCCGCCGGTCTGCTTGGAGATACGCTGGGAAAGGGAGACGTAGTCCTCCCGCTGCGTTCCCATCTCCAAAAGAATCGTGCCCAGCAGCGATGTGTAGGAAAGGTCTTCCTGATTGAGCTTGTGAAGATCAAAGCCGATATCGAGATAAAGGATGCCGTTTGTAAAAAGGTCGTGCGTCAAGACCGTTGTACCGAGCATGTCTATCCGGTCACGCTTCAGCTTGCGGATATGCTTGTCCAGATCGTCGCGCTCCAGCAGGGGAATCGTGGCGAGCGCTTCCGAATTGTCGGGTGTTTCCTGCAAGGTCTGCAGGCGTTGGGTGTCGTTGATGATTTCCCGGACCTGATCTTCGTCCAGTTGGCTTCTCGCTTGGGCGAGTCGCTGCTTTTCATTTAGCTCCATTTGTTCCGCCTCGTGGGCGCATGGGGTCAGAACCACGGTGGAACGATGCCGGTTGGCAATGAAGTATTCCCGGATCATGTCTTCGAAGAAACCCGCCTGGCGGGCCTGCTGTTTGACGGCCTGCAACGGTTTCTCAAAGGCGATGAGCTCCATCGGATCGGCTCCGTAGTTCCAGGCGTTCAGCGATTTCAGCATGAGAGACAGGCCGCGGGGGAATCCGCCGCTATTGTTTTCCCGCAGATCGAACTCGAACGTGTTCAGCGCCGCATCGATATCCTCGCGGGAAATACCGTTCCCTGCCAATTCTTGGAGCACTTGGTCGACAAGTTGTTCCGCCGGTTCCAGGTTTTCCGTATCCACCCCCTTGAGACCGATGGAATAGGCCATCTGCAGCATATGGGTTTCCAAGCCTCCGCCGGTAATGTCTTCGCCCAACCCGGATTCGATCAGGGCCTTGCGTAGGGGCGATGCCGGCGTTCCCAGCAGGATGTGGTCGAGCAGTTCGAGGGCGAATACGCGCTCGGCATCCGTGGGCGAGGGGAGTAGCCAGTTCACGCAAAACATGGGCTTGGGATCCTCGTCGTCGGCCGATACCGCATACTTTTTTTCGATACGAACCGGTTCTGACAAGGGTTGCTGAACGGCGATTTCGGACCCGGGATCAATCCTGCTGTAGTCCTTCAGGTATTCCTCCAGGAGTTCAAAGCGTTTCTCCACCGGATCATCCCCATAGAAGAAGATGCGGGCGTTGGATGGGTGGTAGAAGGATTCGTGGAACGCCTTGAACTGCTCGTACGTCAGTTCTGGGATATGTTGCGGGTTGCCTCCGGAGTCCAGTCCATAAGTCGTATCCGGAAACAACGACTGCTGCGATGTTTCGGCCAGCAAGGAGTCGGGGGAAGAATAGACCCCCTTCATCTCGTTGTAGACGACGCCTTTGTACTTCAGCTCATCTTCGGGGGATTCGAGTTCGTAGTGCCAGCCTTCCTGCATGAAGAAGTCCGGGGTGATGCGGGGATGGAAAACGGCATCGAGGTAGACATCCACCAGGTTGTGGAAATCTTTGAGGTTCTGGCTGGCTACCGGATAGCAGGTTTTGTCGGGGTAGGTGAAGGCGTTCAGAAAGGTCTGCAACGAACCCTTCAACAACTGCACAAAGGGGTCCTTGACCGGATATTTTCGCGAACCGCACAGCACCGTGTGTTCAAGAATGTGCGCCACACCGGTTGAGTCGGAGGGTGGGGTGCGGAACGCGATGCCGAAACACTTGTTTTCGTCATCGTTCTCCATCGAGAGGATCTCGGCTCCCGTAGGAATATGCCGGTAAACCTTGCCTAGCGTATTAAGTTCCGCGATCTCCTCGCTGCGTATCAGTTCAAAAGTGTTCATTCCTACTCCATGCGTTAAATGACAAAACCATTACAGGATTCGTCCGTACGGAGCGAATTGAAAGCGGTGAAATTAAGATATTGCCGGTTGATCCGGCGACGAGATCTAGTCGTCCTTTAGGACGCCCCCCAGAATTCGGCTAACCAGCATGGTCATGGCGGACGAGAGGAAAAGAACCAGGATGGTGCCCCAGATCTTCCAAATCCCTTCGTCGTCAGCCATGTCGCCCCAAATCATGCCTAGCGAGATGGCCGTTCCTGCGACGATGCAGACGATACAGATCGTGAAGCAAATCTTGTTGAGCGTCTTCAATGCCATGCTGTTATTCCCCGCCACCGAACATTTGCTGCGCCATTTCGAGCTGCGACAACTGCATGTCGGTATAGGTCTGGAGGCTGCCAACGAACGCTTCGTACTGCTCGTCCGTTAGTATGGATTTGGCCTTTGTGCAGATCGCGTCGTTTAGCTGCTGAATGTCGCTTGCATAGTTCTGCACGTTGTCCTTTGAGAAACGCGCGGCGCTCATATCCGTATTCTGCTGGTCGTTGAGATCGCTGGAAAAGTCAAAGTTTTCCCGCTCGTCATGCATCATGCCCAGCAGCTCGCGGTAGGTATCGTCGGGTAGTGCGGTGTTCGATCCGGCGAGATCCTTGTCCATTTGCGACAGCATCATGCGCTCGCCCATGGTCTTTTCATAGAATTCGAATTCGGCATAGTCGTCGGGATTGTTCAGGAAGTTTTCCATCTCCGTCTTTACCAGTTCGGTGGCATCCTTGACTTCCTGTTGCAAGGCCTCCTTCTCTTCGTCGCTGAGCGAGCCGGACATCATTTTCATGGCGGAATTCACCTGTGCCATTTGACGGTGCATCAGCAGATCCATGAAATACTTCGTTTCCTCGCCGTTGAGGTTGAGATAGGCAATCAGGTCGGTATAAAGCGCGCCCACGGCTCCCCGCTGGCTGGCTTCCATCACTTGGTTCATGGTCGGGTTGTCCATCATCTTGGCCATGTTTTCCATCATGCGCCGCCCGCTGGACTGGGGGCTTTCAGCTACCGGCTCGGAGATCTCCACATTAGCGATTTGGTTGGAGTCTCCGGCTGTTTCCAGACTGGTCGCAAGGTCGGTGGTGCCGGCTTCCGCGTCCTGAACGGGGGGAGCGGGGGCAATCCCGCTCTTCAGTTGGGCAAGCTCCTGCTGCAGTTGTTTAACCTGCTTGGTTGAATCGATATAGGCGATTAGCAACACGATGCCAACGATTGCGAGTATGATCAGCGGAACGTTCTTCTTCATCGTTATTCCCCCTGTGGTTGTGGTTTTCCGAGTTGTTCAGGATCGTGTATGACCCTTATTAAATTTCCAATTATAAAATATACCTATACTTATACCGTATTATTGTTTTTCTCGCGACCAAGCATTGAAGAAATCATGATCGAAACTGCCGGCCCATCACCGGGGCCATGTTTCGGCGGCGATCGGTGTGCACCATCCTGCCGCGAATTTTCACGCCTGACGGGTTTCCGATGACGCCAGTGGTTTGCAGGAAGCTGTTGCGGAAGCTTTGCCTGTCTTCGGAAGGTTAATGGTTCGACGCTCCGTCTATAGTTCTTCCGGTATTTTCATTCTTCGTCTGGTAAATCGTGCACGCGCCGCTGATCTCGAATTCATTGAGTGTTCCTCCCGGAATAATCCGGTCCGGTATACGAAATTCCATCCACACAAACATTTTGTCGGGCAATACGGGATCGCCCCAATGGGAATGGCTTGGGTCCAGGTAAAAGCGGACCGGTATTTCTTTTCCTTCCCAGCCGATGCCTCCGGGAAGTTGGAGATCGAATGGAAGGTTGCAGGACGTCAGCAGGATTCGGTTAGTCTGCGATGGCCCGACGTTGATCCAGGGCAGAGTAATTGGCTGCGCGTTTAAAAGGCCTTGAATCGCTTTTTTACATCGAGCTTTCACGTCTCCTGCATCGAATTCAAGTTTACTGAAACGGGTGGAATAATTCCATGAATTCAGGCTTAAGACGATGGTGTTGGAGAGGTCCGCGTTTGCCGCTTGAACCAAATTTTCAATGTAGGGACTCAGGTCAATGGTGCCAGGGCCTGTTGGGTCGGGAGTCAGCTCGGCTGGGGAAATGAACTCTTTGGCAGGTGGTCCTGCGCGCAAGGTGTGGTCCGTCCCGTCCAGGGATATGTTTTCTGCTTCAAGCGGCATCTCCGTACCGTCCTCAGGGAAAGAGGTGATGCGATCCGTTGAGGCCAGTGCCTCCGCGACCATCCACGATTGCGTTGGAGCCTGGGCAACCTGAACAAATTCAACGGTCATCATTCCGCCTAATCCCTGTGCTTCCAGTTCTTTTACGGCGAGCGCCGGAAAGGCGTTGGCATCCCGGGCAGCCCTCCGCGCCGGATCGTCATGGCTGTGTGCTACGGTGATCTCGAACAATCCGGTGTCTTCATCGACAAGCTTCAGCTCCTCGTTTGTCATCAGCGCAACCTGCTTCAGGATGGATGGCCCCCCCCCCTCGGGCATGAATGTGAACCGGCAGGTGGCGCGATACGGGAGGCTATAGCCATTGACATCCCAGCGCCATTCGCCGTCTTCCAGGCAGAACCCAAGGCCGCGGTAATCCTGGGTCCCATCGTCCCGCTCGATGCCCAGAATATATTTCCTGCTGTCCGGATACCGTTCCTGTAGAACTTCCTTAAGCAGGCACATTTTCCCGCGAAATGACATCATGTGGGGAGAACGGTCGTTCGCCTGCTGCAAGCTGTTCCCCCACTTACGCGACCCATATTTCCAAAAGCCCGCATTATCCAACTCGTTCGCGCGCTGGTTCATCATGCGGATAACGTCTTCGGGTGACGCATCCTCCGTTTGTACTCGCTGGTATTCAGCCGTGTATAGTTGGCCCGTCCCATCATCCAGATGCAGGATAAGGCGCGCCTCCGTCAGGACGGCGATCTCATCGCGGTAGGTTAATCCGATCTCTTCAGGCGTGTCGCTGGTCTCCACATGGGTGATCAGAGAGGACCCTTCCAATCGCCATGATCCGGCGGATTCAGAGGCAAAGTTGGAATCCCTGCTTTTAAGGCTCCAACTGCCATCTGGGTTGAATCGCATGCTTCCATGTTGGGAGCCGGAATCCCATTTCCATTCGCCATTGAGTAGGCCGGGATCGGGATGCTCGGTCCTGTGGAGTGTGGGCGGAGTTTCGATCGTTCGGCAGCTGCACCACAATGAACTCCCTTTGTAGTCATACCCCTTGATGTGCAGAACGCCGGTTGTACCGCTCTTGGTACGGAAGGCCAGTGCCAATCGATCGTAGGGCGGATAGGGAAGCCGATAGACATCAAAAACCCCTGGCGTGCTGCATTTCTTATTCAAATTCGATTTTTCGACCGGCAATCCTGGGCTGGATTCTTTCAGGACCGCGTCCACATCCTCGGGGGTGAGTCCGGCCACGCGCTCGGTTGGAATACGAACCAACTGAAGTCCCAGGGCCGGTAGCGTCCCCAAAACCAGTTGTTTGTCTTTCAGGCGGAAAAACAGCTCTGCTCCGGAATCCGAAAACCAGTCCGGGGCCTTTGCCTCATCCCCAACCAACATTTCCGGCATGGTAGTGGCACGTCCGGTGTCCAGATCTACGAATTTAGGATTGTAGAACTCATCGCACAGCTGAAAATGCCGTTCGAGGCCAAAGCCCCTTGCCTGTGAAGCCACGGCACGGGGGGCTTGTGCGAGCTTGTAGCGGATGCGAAGGGCGTTGTCGTAATCCGCAAGCTCCTCGACATCCATTACACCGAGGGAGCCGTCTGCCGTGCGGAAGGCAAGGGTTAGGTCTGATAAGTCCTTGCCATCGGATCGGTAGAAGTTGCCGCTGCCGTTTAGATCAATGTGCTCCATGCCTGTGTTGTTGCTTTCCAGTGCATCCTGCAACTCGGCTACGGTGACCGTGTCCCATTTGTTTCGGGGTATGCGGGCCAGATCCGGATAGGCTTCATCCGGCGATCCCAGCATCCAGTCCCCGCCGTCGTCTGCACAGACGAATATCAGGTCCATGCCTTTCCATGTGAGCCAATTCCCCGGCACCTTGTTGCCTACCGACAAATCCCAGTTTGCCGTGGTGGATTCGCCGGTATCCAAATCCACGCACAAGCCATTCAGCGTACCTTCGCGACCCGGACTCACGTGAAGTGTTTTTTCTCCGGTGAAGTCCCTGTCGGATGATTTCTGTTTTGCAAGGGGAGGCTGATTGATAGCTGTGGTTGGCATACCGGGCTGCGTTGGTTCGGATGTTGCCCGAAGGATCGCAAAGAACTTACCGGTTTGCTGTTCGAATGCCTTAACCACTTCCTGTGGTGACACTGCTTCGCTGATGAAACCCTCGGGCAGGACATGCCAAAGGCCGTTCTTGCGCCCCAGCACGATACCGCCCCACCGCCAGCGATTGTCCTGCCCGTGGACCACCACGGCTAGCGTGTTGTGATAGATCGAGGTTTGCGCAACCATGACCTGCCGTGCGTCATCGGGAGAATTCCCGTTGGCACCAACGAGTTTCGGGAGCTTGTGGTCCAAGGTGTATCGCTCCAGAGGGGCGTCATTTCCGAGTGGAGCACTTGTCATCAGCCGGGCCAAGGCGTGTTCCGGGCTGTCATTGTCCGTTTCGTCGGCCAATTCAGCCAGTGTTTTGCGAACCGAGTATTCGTGACAAAACTGTTCGTTGAACGTTGCCTTTGCAGGGAGCCCCAAGCTCTTATAGCGAAGATGGAAGCTGTCGGCTTCCTTGTTGTAGGTCGCGACCTGGAGGATTCCCATCGAGCCTTCCCGGGTCTGGAACCCCCAGGTCCGCTGGCTTCCATCGGTGGGTGCGAGATCTTTCAGATCATCGCATTCCGCCAGCGCGAGCAAACGCAGGAGCCGCTCGGAGGACAGGCTCCGCCAATCGTCTTCCGAAAGCGGTACGGTTTTCATTGTTGCGGCTTTGAGGGCGGCCTCTCCGGGAATTGCGATTAAATCCATGCCGGTGGCTTCCATCCAGCGGAAGCCGTTGTCCGTGATTCGTCGGGGATCATCCAGTCCCTTGAATACATACTTGGGAGTGTGCCCCCGGCGATAGTTCTCCCCCGTATCGAGATTAAAGGTCTCGGGGATGATGTAGTCATGGGCGGTTTCGAAGGGCCACGGGGCAACGGGTTCCGCCGCAGGATCGTAGGCCGGGTTCGGCGTCTGACCGAGCCCTTCGATCTTGCGATAACGGATGCGCTTTTGGCCGTTCATGTTGTCCATCTCATCGAAGAGAAAGGCACCGGCCGTGCCGCTCTTCGTCATAAAGATCCAGACTTGTCCTTGACCGTTCATTCCGATCTTGTAGTTGGGTAGGATGCTGACCGGAAACCGGTTTCCCGAGCGACTTGCGGTGACGAGGCCCATATCAGAGACGCTTCCAGAGCCCCAATTATCATCCTGACTATCGATCTGCTTATTGAGGCGCTCGATCCGGTCGGCGGCGCGAACAATATCAGACGCACGGAGAGCTTCCCAATGCATCAGGTCTCCATGCACCTGTGTATCCGGACTCCCATGACCAATGGAGCAGGCTGGATAGAAGACGGTCAGCCCTCTCGGCATGACGACTGCATCCGCCCCACTGCGGCCAATCCATTCGAGATATTCCTGCGGAGGCGAATCATCACCTTCCCCCTGCAGTGTCCATTTCCCTTCGTTGTCTCCGAGAAGAACGGCAATCGCCGGTGGCAGCGAGAGCACCATCCCGGTGTCGAAATCGATGAACCGGTCCATTCCTGAGGTATAGGCGGAAAGCCTCCGATCGAGTTCCGCTCCTAGATGGTGGTTGCCGAAGGTCTCCGTAGAGCCAAGCCTCGGGGTAGAATGCAAGATGGTGTAGGATGCAATCGCCAGCAAGGTCAGGAAAAAGAGGCCGAGTAGCCAACGGTCGGTGTTTTTTCCGAAAGCATAAGACTTTCCACCTCCCTGTGCGGTGGTGGGATCAACAGGCTTCCGCTTGTCCCGCATCAACCGATTGTGGGCCCGGGACATGTTGTGGCAGAGCAATACGACCCCGGCAACAACAACTGTTTCGTATACAATAAACGCCTTGCCCGTCATGCCCAGAATGTGCGCGAGTTGAGTAAGCAGGTAGATACCTCCCACCAATCCCAGGATAAACGGCACCGACCGGCGGTTGGCAAAGTTGATGGTCCATCCCAGCCCCGCAATCCGTTTGGAAACCACAATGCGCGGATCGTGACGGCAGAAATAAAAGACATACAAACGCCAGTTGGCTGGATCATTGTACATTGCATCGAATTCGGCTTGGGTAGGAGTTGTTCTTGGCCTTCCGGCACCGGCGTGCGGCATTGTACCGTGGTTTCTGTGAAAGGCCGAAGCTCGCGACAGCATTCCAAAAATCGTCGCGACAAGGAGGAAGATCATGGAGATCAGAATGGGCTGACCCGTCAGTCCTTCCCACCCCAGGGAAACGGCTCGTAGGGCCCATATCAGAGACGCTAGGAAGCAAAGAAATGCGGTGGTTGCATGGAGTTTGTGCTGTTTTGTACTGCTTCTTCCAGAAATGCCCGTGTTGTTATTTTCTGGAGACGTTGAGATCAAGGTTTCCTTGTCGGTCTTGAGGATGCTGGTCTGCTGGTGGCGGAGGTCAGGCTTTTGTTCGAGGGCGTGGAGGGCGGTTTGGCGCTGTCGACGTGTTAGCATGATTGCCACGATTCCTCCCGCGAGTAGGCTAACACAAGCCCCGATGAACAGGTTTAGATACGGATTGGGACGTATGGGCAGGTTCGGTGTCACCGCTTGCTCGATGAACTGCGTATGCATTTTTGCGCAGTAGGTCGTAGCGATGGCGTTTGCAATGTCCGCCACATGAGCTGGCGATTTTTCGTAGACGGTGATATTTAGCAACTCTGAACTCGACGAGGTGAGTTGAATGGCATCACGAAGGTGATCGATGGACTGCCTTGTGCCGGCCGTGCTGATCACCTGTTGCAGGAATTCAGGCGATTGGATTAACTCGCTCGCATCTTGCTGTGATTTGGCAGCATCTTTGATCAGTGGGGAAGGGGTGGTGCCAACCCGGGCGGTGGCGGCATAGGTGCGTGGCATTAGACTCGTGATGGCCGAAGCCAAGGCGAATACGAGCAGGCCGATAACGATGGCCCAGGCAACAGGCGACCGGGAGTCTCGCTGGATAGTTGGCGATTTCCGATTTCCCTCCTTCGCCAAAGATTCTGCGGATGTGCTGTTCTTTGATGTCTGTTCGCCGATCTCTGAAGCAACGATGGTCTCTACCTCGGTTTTGAGGATGCTGGCCTGCTGGTAGCGGAGGGAGGGTTTCTGCTCGAGGGCGCGCAGGACGACCTCGTCCAGTCGAACATCGATGCGGACCTTTTGCGACGGTGGCTGCAGCTCCTGGTCCGGCATTTCGCCGGTGAGCATCTGGTAGAAGACGACGCCGAGGGCATAGATGTCGGCGCGGTGGTCGACCGTGCCGGGCGCTTCGATCTGCTCCGGCGACATGTATTTGGGCGTGCCCATGATCTTGCCGGCTTCGGTGAGGTTTTCTTCTCCGATCTGTTCCTTGTACTCTGCAGGACGGCTGGGACAGCCGTCCCTACCTTCCACAATCTTGGCGAGGCCAAAGTCGGCGACCTTTACGTGGCCGAGTCGGTCGAGAAGAATGTTTTCGGGTTTGATGTCGCGGTGGACGATCCCGTGGTCGTGGGCATACTGCAGGGCATCGCAGATTTGCGGCACGATGGCCAACGCCTCGCGCGCTTCCACGCGCCCGTTGTGCAGGAGCTGGCGCAGGTTGAGACCGTCCACATATTCCATCAGGAAAAAGTAGAGGCCATCGGCCCGACCAAAGTCATAAATGGTGACGATGCCGGGGTGATTGAGTTTGGCCAGTGCGCGGGCCTCGCGGGTAAAACGCTCGGCGAAGCCCGGAGTTTCGCCGATTTCCGCCGGAAGAATCTTGAGGGCGACGGTACGGTCGAGTTCTTTCTGGCGGGCCTTGTAGACGGCGCCCATTCCTCCCTGGCCGATGAAGTCCAGAACTTCGAGCTGCGGAAAGAGCGGTTTGATCTCCTCAACGGATGGGGCTTGTGGCCGTTTGGCTTTTGCGCCGGTCTCGTTCTCCATTTGCGTCGGACCGGCAAGATTCATTTGCATCAGGCACTTTGGGCAGATGCCTTCAAGTGAGCCATCGGGCAGCGAGCCGCCACATTGCGGACATGATTTGTTGGGTGAAGTGTTCATACTATCTACTGCGCAGGCAAAACCGACTTGTTACAAAAACAGGCAAATTTTAAACAGGATCAAGCGGATGTACAGGACAGGAATAAAGTATCCGTGGAATCCTGATATCCGGTTAAAGGAGATCATCCGCGTGCGAGGCTTTCGGCGAGGTGGCGCATCTCCTCGTCAAGGTCGGCACCGGGCGGGAGGGTTTGGGCGACTTCGGTGCGGTAGAGTTCGCGGAAGCGCTTGCGCAGGCGATGAACCGTTACCCGTAGCGCGTTCTCGGTTTTGCCCAGCCGGGTTGCCAGAGTCGGATAGTCCACGCTCTGGTGTGACAGGAACAAACCATCCTTCAAGGCCGTGAATTCCTCGGACTTGCCCGCATCACGGTATTCATTCTTCAGTCGTTGTACCGTCAACTCCAGCAGGGTGAGGGCCCATTCATGATCAAAGAGGGCTTCGGCTTCGATGCTGGGGGAGTTGGCCGCCGATGCATAGCGGCCTTCGGCCATTTCGGTATCGATGGAAAGATGAACCTGTCCGCCACCACGCTTTTGTGCGGTCGCCTTACGCCATTCGCTGGTCATAAAATGCTTCAGGGCCGTGATCATGAAGGCACGCAATTTCCCTTTTTCACGATCCGCATCCGCAATCCAGTTTTTTTCGAGCAGCTGGCGGAAGAATTCCTGCGTGAGGTCCTCAGCATCTTCGGACGAATGACCGCGCCGTCGGATGTACGCATACAGCGGGAACCAGTAGATCTGGCAGATTTCCTCCAACGCCCGCTCCGCATCAGGCGAGGAGTCGTCGGCCGCATTCAGCACCACTGTCCAGCGCGTGGTGACGAAGATGTCCTCGTGCGTTCCAGTCCCCTTTGAAGTATTTCCCATATCACATACTTACCGATTTTCCGGCGGGTGTTACAGGTTTTTAGGTGGAACAGAGGTTATAAAAGCGTGCCGCCCATCATACTTGGTAGCGGGTGAAAAAAATGTCGTTGATCTCCTCGGGCCTTATTGTGCTGGCGATTAAATATAGTGATTTCTCAAATTTCCTGGAGGGACAGCGTTTCCGCTGTCCGTGGACGATGAGGACATGGTCCCTCTGCCTGAACCGCCCCATCGCTATGGTATCTCATAATCACTTATTTTTCAGGGGCGTCTCCTTTTTCCGCCGACGAGCCCGTCGCCTTTAACACCCTATGGAAGGGTACGGCCTCAGAGTTTCCTTCCCGGATCATCAATGTACTAGTGCCCTTCAGCCGACCCGTGAGTATCGATTCGTCGTCTTCCATTGTAAGAATAACTCTCTGGCCGTCTATTCGCCAGGTGGCGTCCCATGGCACGTCATTTTTGAGAAAGACGGCGCGTTGATTCTTCTCAATTTGAATGACAAGATCCATGGCGTCAAATTGTGCTTCCCAATTGCCCAGAAAGGGCGCGATGGATGGCGGTTCTTCGTCAACGCGTTGTGGTTCAAGGGGGGCGATCTGAAGCAGTTCGAGGGTCACGATGCGCTGTGGGTCGCGGATCAGCTCCAGAGGTTTTCCCAGCTCCATGGACACTGTGCTTTCCGTCCCGATGTCCCTGTATAGATAGTTTGCACGGCGGACTTTACTTTGGTCGTTGGTTTTTCCGGGGACAGTGCTGACTCCCGTAGAAATGGGAACCTGCATCCCGAAGGTATAGTTGACGATATAGGTCGAGATGTCCTTTCTGGCGATGGCGGCTTTGATGCTCATCATCGCCGGAGGCCGGTCATCTCCGATCTCCACTGTATACGCAATGTTGTCCATGCGGCATGCCTGTCCATTGTTGACAATGGCAAAGGTTATCGGCTCCTTGTCTTTTTCGTCAATGGTCCACACGAGGCGAACATTTTCGCGCGGCAGGTCTTTGGATGTTTGTGGCGCCTCCTGTCCCCGCGCTGAGGGCTGGGTGAACTGGGCAATCACGAAAATAGCTGCCATCATGATGGTTTTGTATCTTGTCTTCATTTGTCTGTTCCTTTCCATTTCACGGTAAATTGTTGAGTATCATTGATTCTTGCTCTCATCGTCGAGGCGTTGCAGTTCAAGGGTTACAGTACGCTGCGGCCCTTTGCTCAGTTCCAGTTTTTGTCCGGGCACCATGGTGACCGAACTCCTGGTGCCAATACTCTTGTACTCGTAGCCGGGGCTGCCGGCCGCGTTGGGACGCGTAACCACGGGAATCTGCAGGCCGTATGAATAGTCGATGCAGTAACCGGTTTCATCCGGTCGCGTGAGTGTTGCCTCGAACTTAAGTGTCACCGGCACTACCGTTCCTCCGATATCCATTGGAGGCATCATGGTATTCATCCTGCACTCTGCACCATTGTTCTGGATGGCAAATGATGCCGGCTCCTTTCCCGGTTCAACAATTTCCAGCAACAGTCGAATGTGTTCAACTTTTGGGGTGATTGTCTGGGGAGAGGGGATGCTCTTGGTCGCAGTTGTGGGCGTGTCGGCTGGTGACTGCGCGAGGGCTGTTGTCGAGCTGGCGTTGCCCTGCGCAATATCCACTAAGCGATGCATCAGCCAGCTCTGGTCCTTCCGGTAGTAGGGCTCCAGTTCCTTGCTCGCATGAATCTCCGGATAGTGGTAAAGTGTTCCCTTACAATAGACCATCACGTCGTGAACAGGGCTCCCAAGTGGCGAGCTGCGGTTTTCAAATACAGCATGTGGCATGTTGTAATCCGAGTAGACCGGGCTGTCTTCGGGGAGCTGCTTCAACAACCGGTCGAGTTCCGGTAGGGTGATCCCGTCCTTGGGGCCAACCATGTGCACGAAACGGATGTGGTCCATGGGGACATCCTTCCAGGATGAGGTGACAAAGGCTTCGCGCTCCTGGAGCTTTTCCTCCGTCAAATCCGCAGCTGAGCCCACTTGCATGCCGGTGATGATGACGTAGATTTCATCCGAGGAGGGGCGCATGGTGAGCGTGTTGCTCAGCTGGTTCCGGGAGGCCGAAATTGTTCCCGCTTCGATCGTCACCGGGAAGAGGGTGGGATAACGGTCCATGGGATTGCCGGACTGGTCCACCAAGGTTCGCTTGTTCAGGAGCTTGCCGGTCTCTAAATCGGTGCCGAGTGAGATTAGTTTAAAATAAGGAGCGTTGGGTGATGGAAGGGCGGTATAGTGCCACCAGAGGGTGGTGCCCGACTTTCCGATCTGGTATTGGAGCGGATAGCCGAGCGTATCGCGGATTTGGTCCGTTGAAGCGCCCGTTTGCAACTGCTCATACTGTTGCAGATTGAAGAAGGGCGTGGCGTAATAGTTGCATTTCAGAGCGGATCGGATATCTGCCGCGATTTCATGTCGATTCAATGTGACGATAACGGTCAGGGGAATAGCAAGAAAGGTTGTGAGCCCGATAGCCCATTTCGTCCAGCGCGATGTGTTGGATATGCCTTTCTCAGAGGCAGTCTTGGCTGTAGAAGACCTTTCGCCTTCCAACGGCCGCTTAGTCCAAAGTCCGACACGACGAATGACGATCCATGCAACTATGATGAAGGAAATCATGGAAAAGGGGAGTGCCATGCTTTTTGTATGGTGAGTGACATGAAAGAGCTCTTGTAGTATTCTACTCCAGAGCCACCAAATCGCGAAAGCCAGTACCAGTAGAGGAGTCAGTAGCCCATCGAACAGGGCTAGTCCAAGACCGCGCATGTTTCCTGACGAACGGCGAATCTGCGGGATGGCGATCCAGCCGAGAAGGGTCGCGGCAATGACGGATGCGAGAACCAGAATCTGGTCTCCGATCATCAGCGAAAGCAATGGTGTCGCTCGATCGGAAATCTCGGTTTTGGACAGATCGGGAGCCTGAAGCGCCAGAGCGTTGATCCGGGCTGTGGAGTCTAACGTGGCGATTATACCCATCAGTGCAACGGCGTGGCACGTCGCTCCCCAGATAGCCAGCCGAGAGAAGTGCGGAGTCATTCCTTCCTTGTGATTTTTCCTGTGTGTCGCAAAGGCCTTCTTCACTTTCTTTTGATTCAGAACGATCAGGGACCAGATACCGATGGGAATATTGAAAAACCACAGAAAAGGATTGATCAAGATGAGGATGCCTCCCGAAATTCCAATTCCTCGATATTCGATCTTAAACATTCTGAGACCGGCATAGATCACCCAGCTGCTGGCTATGATGTCGGCTGTGACACCGGCGAAAAAAGTCAGCAAAGTTACTGCAGGGGCGTACTCTGTCCGTGTTGTTATTAGCGTGCCCGTCATCATGAAGAGGATATAGACAACATTGATCGCACCGACGACCGTCAGCCCGACCGCGGCCCTCTTTATCCGCCTTGCCATGTGTTCGTCGGGCTGCGCCGATGGTTCGGCCTCTGCAGTCTGACTTCCATGCTCTGATCGGGCGGCTTCAGCCGCGATGGTTTCCACTTCGGTCTTAAGGATGCTGGCCTGTTGGTAGCGGAGGTCGGGGTTCTGTTCGAGGGCGCGCAGGACGACTTCGTCGAGGCGCACATCGATCCGGACTTTTTTCGAGGGCTGCTGCAGATCCTTGTCCGGCATTTCGCCGGTAAGCATCTGGTAGAAGACGACTCCGAGGGCGTAGATATCCGCGCGGTGGTCGACCGTGCCCGGCGCTTCGACCTGCTCCGGCGACATGTATTTGGGCGTGCCCATGATTTTGCCGGCTTCGGTGAGGTTTTCTTCTCCGA
>JBNLGU010000048.1:0-21884 GCA_050306215.1 Pontiella sp. | reverse complement strand
AAGCAGTACCGCCAACGGTAGTCGGCATGGTGATGCTTTCAGTACCAACCATCAGGTTGGTGATGCCGCCCTTGATGTAGGCGTCAACATCGCTGTTTACAACGGCTGCACCGTCGGTCAGGGCATTTTCCATGGCCCATTCTTCAACCGCTGCTTCGGCAATGCGGACGTTGTTTTCCTTGGAACGGGTTACCGAGTTCGCACGCGCCCGCTGAAAGGATGGGATACCGATTGCTGCGAGCAGACCGATAATGGCTACTACGATCATGATTTCAACGAGGGTGAAACCCTTTTTGTTCATTTTCTTCATTTGTTTTCTCCGTTTGGTGTATTTATTGCATTTCATTAATTTGCCTGCGATGAGCTCGCCTCATTCCTGCGTCAGACGGGATGTTTATATAGCGAATGCCATGCCAACTTTTTCTTCCGTTCCTCCTGATGATACCTCTTCTTTGGCGGAAATGCTGAAAAACATGGTAAAATCCATTATTTCCAAGGGGGGATGCAAACCGCAGAAAAATCATGGAGATGCTCTTCCATCTGGATGGAGGTCCCGGATTTACCAGTTCTGATAAATTTCGGCTTCGGAATCTGGAAAAACAGGGAATGAGAATGAAAAAACACCCTGCTCGTGCGTTGTGAAATAACTGTATCCGCGATCCACTTGTCCTCCCTGGCTCTGGCGGTGGCGGATGATCGCGGATGCACAAGCGGAGGGCTGTCCAATAGGACCGGCGGGGTCTCGGACCCTGCCCTGCACATGATGTGTCGGCCACGACAGTTCTTAAAATGCTCTAACGGGCAGGATGTTGACGGCAATCGACCAAATCGCAGTCCGGGGCCTTAGGATTGCTCCTCTTCCGGCAACTTGCGGTAGAGCGTGGCCAGGCTGATATCCAGTTCCTTGGCGGCAGCCGCTTTGTCGCCGCCCATGGAATCGATTACGGTCTTAAGGTATTCCTTTTCCTTGGCCCGCAGGAACGCCTTGAGGGATTTCCCCTTTTCAAACTCGCCGGTCAGGGCCGCATTTTGGGCGCCTGGATTTTCCTCGTAGGAAACGATCAGCTTGGAGGGCAGGGTTTCCTTGGTGATCTTGCCATCATGCAGGAAGGTTAGGCAGTGTTGGATGACGTTTTGCAGTTCGCGGACATTGCCCGGCCAGATGTAGTTCTGCAAGATGGAAAGCACGGCATTGTCGATGGTGGGGAACTCGGCGCCATCCATCTCTAGGGCAATGAAGTGCTGGGCGAGCGGAAGGATATCCTCGGGCCGCTGCTTCAGCGGGGGGATATCGATGGAGATCACGCTGAGACGGTAGAACAAGTCTTCTCGGAATGTACCTTCCTTAACCATGGTTTCCAGGTTGCGGTTGGAGGCCGCCAGAATGCGCACGTCCACATCAAATTCTTCCGTACCGCCCACCTTGCGGACCTTCTTGTTCTGGATGGCGCGCAACAGTTTGGATTGCAGGCCATGAGGGATGGAATTGATTTCGTCCAGGAAGAGCGTACCGCCCCGGGCGGCTTCGAAGAGACCTTCCTTGCTGGCGTTTGCGCCGGTGAACGCTCCCTTGACATGCCCGAAGAGCTCGGACTCGATCAGGGTTTCGGGAAGGGCGGCGCAGTTGACCGGCAGGAAGGGGCCTTCGGAGCGGGCGCTGAAGCTATGAATGGCTTCGGCCACCAGTTCCTTGCCGGTGCCGCTTTCGCCGGTGATCATGATCGTGGTCTTGGTCGGGGCGACGCGCTTGATCATTTCGCAGACGTTGATCATCTGTTCGCTGACGGCGATGATGTTGCCGAAATACTTCTTCGATTCGATGGCGGTGTTGCCGCTGATCTGTTCCGCCATCGACTTTTGGTAGTCGAGGGCCCGTTTGACGGTTTCGAGCAGTTCGTCGATCTTGAACGGCTTGGGAATATAGTCGAACGCGCCTTCCTTCATGGCTTCGACGGCGGTGGCCACGGTGGCGTAGGCGGTGAGCATGATGACGCCGACGTGGGGGCGCATTTGACGGGTGCGCTTGAGCAACTGCATGCCGTCGACCGGCTCCATTTTGATATCGGAGATGAGCAGGTCAAATTGCTCGGATTTGAGCATTTTTTCACCCACGCTACCGTTTTCGGCCAGCTTTACGTCATATCCCTTGGAAATCAGTATCTTGTTGAGCAAGCTAAGTATCGTCGGATCATCATCCGCTATGAGAATTTTGGCCATCCCTTAAACCTCTCCCTATGGTATTCAGATGACCTATATAACCCTGATTTCCGTCCGTTGAGTCAAGCTTAATGATGGATAGAAGGTCTTGTGGGGAAAACTCTGCAAAGTCCACAAAGTTTTTAATCGAAGAGTCGATACGATTGGATGCGTCTTCGATGTGCTCAAAGAGTTCGATGCGCTCTTTGCGTCGCGGGCTGTTCGGAAGCCAATCGGCGGCCGTCGCCTTTGCTTCATAATGCTTGAGCAACTGGACCGAGGCCGAGAGGGCGGCAAGCGGGGCCTGGATTTCGTGGGCCATTTCGCCGGCAATACGGGTGGCATTGGTAATTCGCTCGACTTTTTCGAGCTGGCGGCTGGTCTTGAGGGCATCGGAAATATCGTTGAAAACGAGGAGCGTGACCTTGACCATGTCCTTGGCTCCCACCTCGGCCGGATACAGGGACGACCCGATAAGGGCAAAGTCGTGGGTCCTGTAGGTGACCGGAATGGGGCTGCTGCCCTGGCGAACGAGCGTGGCCGCATGACCGTATGTTTCCGGAATGGGCTTGCTGCTTTCCTGGCGCAGGTCGGCAAACGTGCGCGAGCGAAGTTGACGCTCCTCCACCTTCAACGTGTAGCAGGCGGGTTCGTTCGCAAACAGGATGCCGCCATCCTCCGAGAGCAACAAAGCCGGAACCGGTATGCTGTTCAGCAGGGTGGAGGTGGTGTTTTTAAGCGTATTGGCTTGGGCGTGGATGAAGTCGCACCGTTTGGCGATGAATACGCTGGCACCGCCGAAAAAGGCAAAGGCAATCCCGCGCAGGGCAATGGCCGTGTCGCTGCCATTGATCTGAAGCGCCGTGTTTTCCGGCATGTATTCCACCAGCACGTTGTTGCGGAGCATGACGGCCATGAGGGAATAGACGGCGATCGACAGAAAGGTGATTCCCACCGCCTGTCGGGGTGTTCCCACAATGCCGGCGGAGAGGATCACGAGCGGATAGAGCAGGGTGAAGTCGCTGCGGACGCCGCCGGTGAAATAGACCAGCCCCGTCACCATGACCAAGTCCACCACGAACTGCAGGGGTGCGAACTCCTGGGTGCGTAGTTTGCTGCGCAGCCAGAGCGAGTAGGGGATGGTGATGATGAAGGCAATCCCCATGAAGGCGTAGAAGGCGATGTCGTCGGTCGGCAGTAGCAACGAAACGAACACAATGAGCCACAGGACGCCCAGCCGGGCGAGCAGGATGGCCGTCAGTTCCGGCCAGGATGTGGTTTTGGGTGGTGTGCTCATATGCATGTCCCGTGGAGTTACATCACGATTTCGCTCATCTTGAAGATCGGCAGGAACATCGCGACGACGATGGTGCCGATGATTCCGCCGATAAAGACCATCAGCAGGGGCTCGATCATAGAGGTCAGGCCGGCGATCATGGTTTCGACCTCGTTTTCGTAGAATTCCGAAACCTTATCCATCATATCCTCCACCTGGCCGGTTTTCTCGCCGGCGGAGAGCATGTGGACAAGCATGCGTGGATAGTACTTGTTGGGCTCCAGTGCGGAGGAGAGCGGTTGCCCCTCCTCGATGGTTTTACGAGCGGCCAGCAGGGAATCTCCAATGACGCGGTTGCCGGTGGCCAAGCCGACGATTTCGAGCGATTCCATGATCTGCACCCCGCTGTGCAGCAATTGGGCGAACGTGGATGCGAAACGGCTGACCGCCACCTTGGTGGCCAGCTGCCCCAGGATGGGGAAGCGCAACTTGAGTTCGTCGACCTTGTATTCGCCCTTATCGGTTTTGTTGTAGCGCTTGAATGCGTAGATTGATCCCGCAATCAGGGCGATGGCCACCCACCAGTACTTGGTCAGCAGGTTGCTGAAATCGAGTAGGGCCTGGGTGAGCCCGGGCAGGTCCGCGCCGAAATCGGAGAACATGGTGGCAAACACAGGAACCACGAACATGATCAACGCGGTCGCCAGACCCAAGGCGACAATGATGACTACGGTGGGGTACATCATGGAGGACTTGACCTTGGCCCGCAGCTTGTTGCTGGATTCGAGAAAGATGGCTACGCGTGCGCAGGTTTCGGGCAGGATACCGCCCACTTCCCCGGCGCGCATCATGCTGACGTAGAGCTCGTCGAAGACCGAGGGGTAGAAGGCGAGGGCCTCCGAATACATCGAGCCACCTTCGACCCGGGAACGAATCCCGGCGATGACCGGTTTGAAATTCTTGTTGTCCGTCTGGTCTTCCATGGCGCTGAGGGTTTGCACGAGCGGCATCCCCGCAGATAGCATGGCCGACACCTGGCGGGTGAAGATGGACAGTTCCTTCAGCCGGATATTCCGTGCGCCCCGCACGACCGGCAGGCTTCCCTTTGCTTTCAGTTGCTTTTTCGGCATGAGTTTTTTCCTCTTATTAATGTTCACTGGTTACTCGCAGGATTTCCTCGATGCTGGTCATTCCCTCGCGGATTCGTTCCAGTCCGGCATCGCGGAGTGTGCGCATTCCGTTTTCAATAGCTATTCTTGCGATCGCGTCCGCTTCCGGGGAAGTGAGGATGGTGCGGCGGATCTTGTCGTTCACAAGCAGGATTTCCATCAGGGCGCCACGGCCCTTGTAGCCGATTCCGTTGCATTTCGGACATCCCGCCTTCTGGTAGAACTGCGCGCCTTCGAGCAGGGATGGATCAATATGGTTTTTCCGGAGCACCTCGAGCGGGATGTCGATCTCCTTTTTGCAAACCGGGCACAGCTTGCGGTAGAGGCGCTGGGCCTGCGTAAGCAACACCGATGACGCCAGCATGAAGGGCTCGATCCCCATATCGGTCAACCGGGCGATGGCGCCGGCGGCATCGTTGGTGTGCAAGGTGCTGAGCACCATATGACCGGTCAACGCGGCTTCGACGGCAATGGTGGCGGTTTCGGCATCGCGGATTTCCCCGACCATCACTACGTCCGGGTCCTGACGAAGGATGGAACGCAGGGCGGCGGCAAACGTGAGTCCTACGTTGGGATTGATCTGCACCTGGTTGATGCCATGGAGCTGGTATTCGACCGGGTTTTCGGTGGTGATGATATTGGTGCCTTCGTTGTTCAGTTCCTGCAGGGCGGAGTAGAGGGTCGTGGTTTTACCACTCCCGGTAGGTCCCGTTACCAGGATCATGCCGTACGGCTGGGCGAGGGCGTAGGTAAAGTTGTCGAGCGCCACTTTATCAAGGTTCAATGACTCCAGGCTGGGGGCCAGCGCGGTTTTATCAAGAATACGCATTACGACTTTTTCGCCATGCACCGTGGGCAGCATGCTGACACGGACGTCAACTTCCTTGCCCAGCGCCTTGATCTTGAAACGGCCGTCCTGCGGAACGCGCCGTTCGGCAATGTCGAGGTTCGACATGATTTTCAGACGCGAGATGATCGCGTTCTGAAGGTTTTTCGGCGGGCTGGGCGATTCGTAGAGGACGCCGTCGATACGGTTGCGCAACCGCACGGTTTTTTCCATGGGTTCGATGTGGATGTCCGATGCATGCTTGCGCAGGGCTTCGATCAAGATGGAGTTGGTAATGCGGATCACCGGGGCTTCCCCGGCATTTTCGAGTACTTCGTCGAGGCTGGCTTCGTCGAGGTTGTCCTGGCCGACCTCGACATCGTTTTCGTCCGCCATATCCTTAAGGATGTCCTCAAGGGCCTGCGTCGATTCGGATGTCAGAGCCGAGGTGGCATCGTTGATTTCGCGTTCGAGCGCCACGAGCGGAACCAGCTCCATCTGGGTACTGGTGGTTATGGTGTCGCGGCCGACGATATTGAAGGGGTCGGCCATCGCAACGGTAAGTTGGTTGCCCACCTTGCAAACCGGAAGGACCTTGAGTTCCTTCCATTTGTCTTTAGGCATCAGCTCGATCAGGGCAGGATCGGGCGTGAACGCGGTGAGGCTGATGGGGCGGATGTCGAGGTACTCGGCCGTGGCCAGCACGAGATCGATGTCCGATACCACGCCCTGTTCGATCAACAGCTGTTCGATCGGCATCTGCGTGGATTCCGCTTCCCGCTCGGCCTCTTGATAGATTTCCGACTCGATCGGTCGGATTTTCAACAGGCAATCCATTAAACATTTTGGACGTGTACTCATCGTCGTTGTGATCCCAGGTTCGTTTTGGCCCTAAATAAGCACAACCCATGCCTATTCATTCTAAGCCGCACCGATTGTGGAGCGCCAGAGGGCCGAGGCTCAATCGGGGATGCGCTCCGCATCGCGATGCGAGCGAGCCATGCCCGCGCATTTGCGGGTGCGCTGCGGTTGGCCGTTTCCATAAAATGAAAAACGCCGTCACCGACGGAAGGGAACCCATGTGGCCTGCTTCATGCTACTAGGGACGGCTGAATCCAAGCGAACCCTGGAGACCATCATGGCGGAAACACCAAATATATCGGATAAAAACCTGGCTGACAGCATTGCCATGCTGGAACAGATTCTGGAAGTCATGCCGCAGGACTCGGATGCGTTGAAGGCTCTCTACAGCGCCAACCGCAAAGTCGGGAACGATTTGCAAGCCTTCGATTATCTGAGCCGTATTATCGAGGTGTACACAGGAGGCGAAAGGGAACTGCTGTCGTTCATCCAAGAAGAGCTTCCCAAGTTTGAGAGCAAGTATCCCTCCGAAGTCGCCGCCCAGACCGCCCGGCTACGCGTGGTGGCCGAAAGCGAAGTGCATCGTTCGGCAGCTTCCTCCTCCGCCGTGCCCGAACAGAGTGCCCGCAAAACCGGTGCTTCCAATCGCGATACCGACATCAGCGAAGAGCTGGCGTTGGCATGGAGGCTCTACGAAGAGAACCAGTTGTCGCAGGAGGAGTATTCCAGCGTGTTGCACGATCTAACCGAGGTTTCCTCGAAGGAGCTGGATGTTCCGATCAGCGTGCTGCATGTCTTGAATGACCGCGGTTTTACACAGATGAACCGCATTTTGAACCATCTCTCGTCGCGGTCCGGCGTGCCCGGCATCTCGCTCTCCCGGTTCGAGCTTGCCGAGGAGATGGCCGAAGCCTTCCCGATCGAAATTGCCGCGCACGACGGGGCCTTGCCTTTTTCATTTATGGGAAACGATCTGCTGGTGGCGGTGCTGAATCCGTTCAACCATGTGCTGGTCGACAAGGTGGAATCCGAGAGCGGGCACCGCTGCCACACTTACCTGGTGGAACCGGAGGATTACGATGCCGCGCTGGAGCGGTTGCGCGCGTTGTACAACAAAGCGAATCCGCCTAGTCCTCCATCCCAACCGTAAGGGTTTTTCGCTCGCCCTTGTATTCAACGATCACGTCATGCGAGCGGATTTCAACCAGAGTCACCTTCCTGGTGGTTTCGCCGGGATGGATCAGGTCCCCGTTGATAATGGCAAAGCCTTCCGCGCCGTCCGTCGATGTTCCAAAACCGGTCAGCTTAAGTTTTGGCCAGCGCACTGTTTCGCCGGTCGGGAGGTTAACCATCTGCTTGATGCTCGCGAGCGCGGAAGTATTTGCCTCGTTGGTCGTGGTTGCGCTTGCGACCGGCTCCGCGGCCGGCCGGCTTCCCATCTCCTTGCCTTTTTCGATGAGTTGCGATAGTTGGAAAATCGGTTCCCCGTCCGCGTTGTTTGCGGAAAGCGTCTGCTGTATCAACAAGGCGCTGGCCAGCAAGAAGCCGGCAATCAGCAGCAATATCGACAGGAACATCGCCCAGGTCGAGTGTTCTTCCTGTTCGAGTTCTCCATTCTCATCCGGCAATGGACTTCCATCAATCAGATCACTCACAAATGACTCCTGTGGTTAACGAACGAATTAAAACCTATTGATGTACATCATTGATAGTGAGCGGATTCTTGGCAAGAGGCAAATTGGTGCATGATCATGGTACGGATACTGCTCATGGTGAGACACGAACTTCTTCTTGGAGGGGTTGCACGGGAGACAAACGAAGTGAAAACCAAGCGCAGGATAGAGAGCTGATGATTAAGGATGCACTTGCAAAAAAGCGTTTAAAACGACGCCACACGGATCTGGTCGGTATTGATTTTGCCAGTACGGCGACCAAGGTTGTACGGCTTAAGCAATCAGGAGAAGAGATCGTTTTAACGGGGATCGACCTTCTCCCCGCCGTGGATTTCCATGCGGCTCCCACCCGGCTCGAGCTTCCCCGCAACATGGTCGCCTACTACAGCGCACTGTGCTACAGCTGTCCCGAAGCGGTCATCCGCATGTTGAACACCCCGTTGCCGGATGGTTCCGACTCCCTTGTCGATTCTAAGATTCGAGAATTGCTTAACGTAACGAACGACTATCGCCCGGCGGCACGGTTGATCAAAAAAGGGAAGGGGAGGCAGGACTCGAGTTTCCTGGCCGCCGCCATTCCCCAGGACGACGTTTCGTTCATGCTCAACATGTTCCCGGTCGGCCCCCCGGCGCCGGCATCGCTGGAGGTGTCCGGGTTGGCCGTTGTATCTTCGTTCCTTCATTCGAGAGGTGCAGAGTGCGCCGACAACGCCGTTTGCCTGATCGAAGCCGGCGAAACTACCAGCCATTTTTTCTTCCTGAACAAGGGAACGCTTCTCCTGACGGGCAAGGTGGATTTCGGAAGCCTCCAGCTGAGACGGAAACTGGCGGCGGATCTGGGCGTGGATGACGACCTCGCCAATTCGATCCTCAACGACCGGTCCATCAATATTTCGTCGTCGCTGACCAGCGTGCTGGAGTCGTTCACCCGCCAGATTTCGATTTCGAAGGATTTCATCGAACGCCATCAGAGTTGCCGCGTAACGAAAGTCTACGTGTCCGGCGGCCTAAGCCTGCTGGCCAGCTGGGTGGATGAAATCGGCCAGATGCTGAACACGGACATCGTTCGCTGGAGCCCGCTGGAAAACATCCAATACGAACCCGACATCCTGACCGACGATATCGAAGAGCAGGCCACCCGCTTCTCGGCTGCGTTTGGCGCTGCAATTGGAGGCTTTGAGGATCAATGAGTTACCCACGTGTCAACCTGCTGAAGAAGAACGAACAGCGCTACCAAGGCGCAGTGAGCCGTCGCTTTCTCACCATCAGCGCGGTGGTTACCCCGATCCTGCTGATTGCGGTCTTGAGTGGCATCAAGCTGGTGCAATACAGCGGTGTGCAGTCCGAGCTGAAAGCCAGCGAGGAAATCTGGGCGACCTTGGAACCCAAGCTGGCGCTGTTCAACGAGGAAAACCGTAGCCTCGTCGCCAACCAGAAGATTCTCGCGCTGTTCGAAGGCTGGGAACAATCCCAACTGCCATTCGTGGAGATGATGGACCAGGTCCAGGATATCGTTCCGGCCAATGTGCAATTCAACCGGTTTTCGCTGCGTGGCGAAGTTGGTCCGGGAATCTATGCGAACGCCGATGAAATGAAGCTTAACTTCAAGTTTCAAATCGATGGCATCGCGCAGGGCGACCGGGCAGAAGAGGATGTCTGGCGCTTCCACCGCGATCTGCTAAAAAGTCCGATCATTGCCGATGCCTTCAACGCCGTCGACTTAGCGGATATGAGAAAGCAGCGTAACGACCGGGGAAGCGTGCGCGAATTCCGGATTGTCGGCCGCCATGCGGAAGGAGGCGCGGAATGAGCCTCAAGGATTTAAGCAAGGAACAGAAACAGTATGTTGTGCTGGGCGTGTTGGCGGCGGTCATTCTTGTGGTGCTGCTCGTCATCGGCATCAAGGTCAGCCTGTCCTCGATCACCAAAGCTAAAAAAGAGTTGAAGATCCTCACGGAAAAAATCGAAGCCGCCGACCGGACCCTCTCCCGTCGCTCAAAGGTAAACGCCGATTTCCGGCGGACCATGGGCGTCTTGGAGAAACAGCTCAACAACGCGCCGCCGGAGCGGAACTACTATTCGTGGGCAACCGAGGTCATCTATTCCTCCGCCCGGCAGGCAGGGTTGGAAATCGACACGGTCGACGAAATCGCCGGGGCGGGCAGCAAGGCGGGTGCGGCCGGTCAGGATACGATCCGGCTGGAATCGTACGCGTTGCGGATCACGTCGCACGGGGGGTTCAACAATGTGAAACAGTTTATCGGCGACATCCGCGACAAGTATCCACTGGTGCGCTTTACCGGTATCGATGTTAGCAAGGGCAACGACCCGGAAAACCACAACGTGCAGATGTTCATGCAATGGCCGTTCAACCTTGGGGCCATCGCCAAGAATTGGGAATCGGTCGAGTCGAAGCAACGTGCGCTGGATTTGCAGGAACAAGAAGAAAACCTGGATGTCGAGCCGGGAACCGAGCCTGTTGCAACGGAAACGCCGCGCGAGCCGGTGGTGGCAAGTGCACCGACAAACCGGACCAGTGTTCCGGAAGCCAAGCCCGTCCCGGTTCAGGAGTCGGTAAAGCGTCCGGAACGGGTGGCACCGGTAAAGGCACCGGTCGTGGCCAAGAAAATGCCTACACCCCCTCCGCCGCGCGAAGAGGTCGAACCCGAGCCAGTCGTCATTCCGGTTGCACCGGAAGAGCCTCCGATGGAGGTTGCTTCGGAAAATACTGCGGTCCTCGCTCCCGAGTCGGTGGAAGACGTGGTCCCCGAACAGGTTGCCGCAGTCGTCGAGCCGGAACCCGACTTGCCCGAACCCGGCGTTGAGATTCCCGTGACCGAGCCAGAACCCGAGGTTGTTACGACTGTTGAACCGCCGATAGCCGAGCCGGAACCGGAGCCGGTGGCGGTTGCGCCGGTCGCAGAACCGGTTACCACGAAGACGGAAGACGCGGCTCCGGAGGCGGCGGTTGCCGAGACGGATACACCTGCCGCGACAGCGGAAGGGGAGGCTGAAAAACCCGACGCACTTTATGTCACGACGGAAAAGAGCGCCCGCAAGCTTAAGGCCCTGTTGAAGAGCAACGACCGCCCGGTAAGCGGTTCCCTGGGTGCGTTGCTTGATGATCTGATGGAGAACAACGATGAAGAAAAATAAGACCAAAATCTATCAGGCTCTGCTGGTTGTTTTGTTGGTCGGTGGGATGGTTCCCGCGTTCGCGGCAACGGCTCAGGACGGCGGGACACAAGGTGGCACGAATGATGCTAAGAAGAAGCCGGAAGCTGTGAAGCGCGATCCGTTCTGGCCGGTGGGATACACCCCGAAAAACATGCAGAGCGTAGCGGAGCAGGGAGCCTCGGAAGGTGGAACGGAAGCCGCGGCCAACAGCTGGAGTGCAGCCATGAAGAAAGTCGTCATCAACGGAGTGAGCAGTCGTGCGGACAACGAGTACTACGCGGTCATCAACGGAAGCATCAAGAGCGTCGGCGACACGGTCTCCGTCCGGTTGGGCAATTCGGTTTACACCTGGGCGGTCGACGGCATCGAACCTCCGGGCTCGGTACAGTTGCGCCGGCTGTCGGTGCGTTAGGATTTAAAAAATCAGAGGCAAATAGGAAGGTACATGATGAGAGCATATGGAATGGCCAAATTTGGGTTCGTCGCAGCAATCGCTGTTGTGGCGGCATCGATGGTTCAGGCCCAGGAAAAAATCGAGGACGAGGACCTGTTGAACCTGCTTAACAAGGTGAACCAGGAAGCCCCTGCGGATGACGTGGTGGATGCCGAACCCGGTCCGGTCACGAAGACCATTGCAACGTTGCAAGTCGTTGATGAACGTGTGGACGACGCCGAGGACGCAAGCGGCGAGGTACAGGTTGCCACCACGGAAGACTCCGAACTGGTTGACAGCCTCTCGATGACGGATGCGTCGGACAACATGATGGCGTCACGTACCGAAAACCTCATCTCCGTCCGCTTGAACAAGGTGGGTCTCGAAGAAGCCATTACCCTGTTTGCCCAGCTTTCCGGAGCCAATATCATTGTTCCCGAACTGACCGAAACCTCCCAGATTTCCGTCAACCTCAAGGATGTGGAATGGCGGCCGGCCCTGCAGTCGATTTTGGATACCTACGACTATGAGCTCTATCAGCGCGTTGCCGGGTCGAATGTATACAGCGTGCGCCGCCGTCCGCTGGATGCTCCCGAACCACAGGTCGTTGAAACCTTCGTTCTCAAATATGCAACCGTGCCCAATGTGGCTGCCTTGATCCGCCAGCTGTTGCCGGATAACGCCCGTGTTTCCGAATTTGCCTCGCGCAACATGCTGGTGGTGAAAAGCACTGAATCTAGCCTCGGCGAAGTTCGCGCCGTGCTCGAATCCATCGATACGGTGCGCCAGCAGGTTTACATCGAATCGAAGTTCATGGAACTGACCGACGATGCCCAGAAGGATCTGGGGATCGACTGGTCCGTGCTGCAGTCCTACAGCGCCGGAACGATTGGCGACACAACGAAGAGCTACAGCCGCGACAAAACCACTTCCCGCACCCAAAACAGTTTCTACGATGTTTCAGGAAACGAGTACGAAGATGCCAGCGGATACGGCGAAACGCAGCGCGGCGGATCGGCACTCGCCCCGTGGACGCTCGAAGGCGTTACCCCTGCCCTGCAGGACATGACCACGAAGGGTAAGGCGGAAGTCTTGACCAGTGTCCTCAGCGCCGACGAATTCCGGATGGTGCTCAGCGCCCTGGAACAGAACAAAGGCGTCAACATTGTCTCCAACCCAAAGATCATCGTCGCCAACGAAGAGCCGGCAAACATCTCGATCGTGCGCGAGGAGCCCAACTTGAAACAGGAGCGCCAGCAGGCGCTAAACGACACACCGGACACCATTACCTACACGCTCGACGAAAAACGACCGTTCTTCGAATACGGCATCAAGCTTGATGTTGTCCCGTCGATTAATACGTCGAGCAACATTACGGTGCAGATCAATCCGTCCCTCACCCGCAAGTTTGCCGACAAGCAGGCCGGCGACAACACCTATCCGATCATCGACAAGAAGAGTATTACAACCGTATTCAACCTGGCGAGCGGTCAGACAGCGGCCATCGGCGGGCTCACGGAAGTCACGGAAGCCGAGGAACAACATAAGGTACCCTTGCTGGGCAGCATCCCGATGCTCGGCCGTCTGTTCTCCTGGAAGCAGACCATTCACGGGCAGGATGAAACCATCATCTTCGTAACCGTCGGCCTGGCCAACACCCAGCAGCTCGATTCCGAGACCGGTATGCCGACCGATGCCGAACTTGCGCGCCGCCAGGTCATACAGGACCGCAACGCCCGCGCCCTCCGCGACCATGGCCGCGCCTACTTCAATGCGGAGGAAAACGACAAGCTCAAGGATATGCTGAAGGTCTTGGATATCAATGAGCAGCATCGCATCGAAAAACGCGAGCGCACGCAGCAGAAGGAATCGGAACCTGCAGCTGCAGCGGACGAACTTGCATCGATTAAATAATTTTTAACGTCGTCGGATTCCGCCGCGCGGAATCCGACCGGATGGGAGCAGTTGTGAATAAGAAAATCATCGGATGGTCGACCTTCGGAACGGTTATGCTTCTGGCCGGTATGGCGGCATATCTCGCGGGGCATCGAACCCCTGCGGCTCCGTCCGCAAGCACCCCGCAAGCGGATGGGCAGGCGAAAGCCGGGATGGCGCCTGCGGCCCTGGCAGCGGAGATCAATCCCGCGCCGGCCGTATTTGCACGGGCCGATGCCGGCGGCAATACGGTTGTAGAGGAACGTCAAACCATGTTGGGCAACGGCGATGTGGAACACCGCCGGCTGGTCAAGCGGACCGGCAAGTACCCGGACCGGATTGTGATCGAAACCCTGCGCCGCGACCGCGCCACCGGCACGTTTGTGCCGGCTGGGAGCACCGAGATGGTGGCCGACCATGTCCTGGTCGCTTTGCGCGATGGGGTTTCGCTGGATGATCTTAAAACGATTGCAGCGGACCACGGGGCCACGGTGGCCCGCGTTTTGTCCGATGGCAGGACCTGCGTGGTTCGACTCGAAGCGCCCGGTCTCGATACCGTGGACGAAGCGGTGAAATATTTTGAAACGGCCACGGCATCCATTGCCTACGCCGAGCCGGACTATGTCCGCCACCTGACCTCCATTCCCAATGATCCGAGGTACGGCGACCTGTGGGGCATGGCCAGGATCTCGATGCCGGATGCCTGGGATCTTGCGACCGGTAGCCACGACAGTGTTGTGGCCGTCATCGATACTGGTATGAACATGGCCCATCCCGATTTGGCGGCCAACCTTTGGGTCAACGCGATCGAAATTCCCGGTGATGGCGTCGACAACGACGGCAACGGCTATGTGGACGATGTCAACGGTTGGGATTTTGTCTCTGAGGATGATGATCCCGAGGATGGCGACGGTCATGGAACGCACTGCGCCGGCACCATTGGTGCCGTGGGCAACAATGCCAACCAGGTCGTAGGGGTGTGCTGGAACGTTTCCATCATGCCGTTGCGGGTGGGCACCAGCTTGGGGTTGATGGATTCGGATATCGTGGACGGCATACGCTATGCCGCCCGCAACGGAGCCAAGGTACTGTCGAACTCCTATGGCGGAACGGGCTTTAGCCAGTCGGTCTACGATGCGATTGAATATGCTAACGACCGGGGCTGCATCTTCGTTGCCGCGGCAGGCAACGATACGTCCGACAACGATGCCTTGCCTCAGTATCCCGCCAGCTACGACATCCCGAATGTGATCTCGGTGGCCGCGACCGATGAAGACGACAAGCTTGCAACGTTTTCCAACTATGGCGCCACGTCCGTCGACCTTGCCGCCCCCGGCGTAAATATTGTCAGTACCTATCTCAACGGCGGAACCGACACCTTGCAGGGAACGTCCATGGCCTGCCCGCATGTGGCCGGTGCCATGGCGCTGCTGACGAGCGAGAACGAAGACATCACGCCTGCGGAAGCGAAGCAACTGCTACTCGAAAGCGTAGACGAAGTGGCCTCCTTGGCTGGCAAGGTAGTGACCGGCGGACGGTTGAACGTGTTTGCCTTGTTCACCAGTGCGAATGACACCGATGGCGACGATATGCCGGATTCATGGGAAACCGATAACGGCCTCAATCCCAACGATCCGTCGGATGCCCAGCTTGATGGAGACGGCGATTTCCTGACCAACCTGCAGGAATACAAGAATGCCTGCGATCCCAACGATGCCGATTCGGATGACGACAGCCTGATCGACGGCTGGGAAGTCCTTTACGGCTTCAATCCGCGCGATGTGATGGGCACCCTGCCGAAGCTGCAATACCTAGGCTACAACAGCCAGTGCTTGGACGCCTATGATGTCGTGGTGACGAACGGGTATGCCTATGTGGCGGACGGCGCATACGGGCTGAAGATTCTCGATATGGACAATCCGGCGGATCCGGATCTGGTCGGCACCTATGCCACGGCCGGTTCGGCCCGCGGTGTGACCGTGGTGGACGACTATGCCTTCGTCTCCGATCTCGAAAAGGGATTGTTCATCGTCGACGTGTCGGATCCGGCCAATCCGCAGCTGGCCGCTTCGTTGGCGACGTCGGCCATGAAGGTGGATGTGCAGGGGAACTATGCCTATGTCGCGGCATACACCAATGGACTCAAGATCGCCTCCATCTCCGATCCGGAAAACCCGTCCTGGGTGGGCCAGTTCATCACCATCGGCCTCGAAGTGTTCGAGGTCAAGGTGTCCGGAAACACGGCCTACGTGGGGGTTGATGGTGCAGTGGCACGAATCAACGTCTCCAATCCGGCCAGCCCGCAGCTGGTCAACAACCACATCAACGGTAACGACGGCAAGGGCATCGCTCTCGTGGGCGACAACGTGATTACGGCGCTGAATCCGTTCGGCGTGGTGGCGTTCAATGACTCGTTGGGCGGCATTGGTGAATACCTGACGCCCGGTGACGTCGAAGACGTGGCCTACTACGATGGATTGATCTATGTGGCCGACGGCCTCAAGGGTCTCCGTATCCTGAATGCCTTGGATCTGGCGGACATCAAATTCTATTCCGGCTACCAGAACGTGGCCGCCTATGGCGTCACCGTGGCCAACGGCTATGCCTATGTGGCCGGCAAGGCCGGGGGCTTGCAGATTTTCAGAAGCTCGATCGATTCCGATGGCGACGGTATGTACGACAACTGGGAGTTGATCCATTTTGGTAGTCTCGACCAATCCTACACCAACGACTTCGACGGCGACGGCATCATCAACTGGGGCGAATATCTCGCCAATCTCGATCCTGCGAACGCCGACCAGGACGCCGACGGGCTGGTGGACGGCAACCAGGAAGTCCGCATCTACTTGACCGATCCCCGCATGGCCGACACCGACTCCGACGGCTTGTCCGACAGCTACGAAGTGTCGACCAACGCCGTGGACAACTTCTATCTGACCGATCCGCTCAAGGCGGATACCGATGGCGACGGAATGAGCGATAAATGGGAAATCGACCACGGCCTCAATCCGCTGGCGGACGATGCCGCGGCCGATCCCGACGGCGACGGCGCAACCAACCTGGAGGAATCGCAGGCGAATACCGATCCGTCCAACCCGGATACGGATGCCGACGGCCTGCCCGACGGCTGGGAAATCGACATGGGGCTCAATCCCCTGTTCAACGATGCGGCCAGCGATCCCGACAACGATACGTTGACCAACCTGGCCGAATACCAGTGGCGGACCAATGGGCTGGCCGGCATCTCTCAGGAATCGACCAATCCCAACGCCGCCGACACCGATGCCGATGGCTTGTCCGATGACTTTGAAATCACGACCAGCGGCACCAACAATGTCTACATAACCGACCCGAACAATGCCGACACCGATGGCGACGGCATGCCGGACGCATGGGAAATCGACCACAGCCTCAATCCGCTGTTCAATGACGCCACTGGGCAGTTTGATGATGACAACAATGACGGCCTGGTCAATACCAACGACCTAAGCAACTACGAGGAATACCTGAACGGAAGCGACCCAGACAATGGAGATACCGATACAGATGGATTCTATGATAGTTGGGAATATGCATGGAACACCATGGCCACCAATGCCGCCGATCCGGTTGTGGTCGACGATAATTGGACCAACGATGTTCCAGTGTGGGTGGAAGATCACTGGGAAGGCGGCTGGCCACAGGATCCGCAACAGAGCGATCCGGACGAGGACGGCTCCATCGATCATCCGTTCGATGCGATCCAGGAGGCCATTGCTGTGGCTGTAGATGGTTATACGATCCTGGTTCGGGAAGGTGAGTACTACGGATTCGGGAATCGCGACATCAATCCGGGCACGCTCGAACTACGTATCTTGGCAGAAAACACGAATGACGTTTCCCAAACTATTGTAAAGAGCCAGGGACTAGGAGCCGTATTCATCTTTGAAGGCGGCCAGACCACCAATACCATCCTGCGTGGTTTCACGATCCAAAGTTCAATGATCGGCTCCGATTGCTCCAATGGCGATTGTGGGGAAGAAAACGGCATTATCTGTCGCGATGCCTCCAGCCCAACGATTGTAGATTGCGTTGTACAATACTGTCGCGATGACGCGATTTACTGCGAGTTCAATTCGAATCCCACGATATCCAATACAACGATTATTGGAATCGACGATAACGATGCGGTTATTAGCGGTACGCCGGAAGATTCCGTACATGGAATCTATGCCAATGCCTCCACGCCCCGAATTATCGATTGTGTAATCGAAGATATTTACGAGGGCTGTGGAGTATATGCGGCGGACAGTTCCGGACTTGTCGTTATTAATACCACGATTCGAAACACGGCTAACTGGCATGGTGAAGGACGCGGTATCTGGGTGGTTAACGATAGTATGGCGGACATCTTTAATGCTACGATCACAAACTGCCAAGGCGGCATTCGGTGCGACAACAGTTCGCTTATGATTGATCGTTGCACGCTCATCAACAACATTGCTCCGGATTACTACACACATGATGGATTCGGCTATATGGCCATGACCAACATCGCGCTTCGGGCAAATAATCCCGCTAGCGAAATTGTGGACGAACGGCACGATGAAGAGAATGGAGCAGGCATTCTCCTTATGTCCGGCAGCTTCCCGACAATCCAGAATTGTGTGATTGTCAGCAATCGTACAGTAGCGTCTGATCCGGAGTACTCAGTCGGGAGTTCACCGAAGCCCTACTACGGACTGGGTGGTGGCATATTTGCCGGTGAGGACTGTGCAACCCGGACCATCAACTGCACCTTGGCCAACAATGTGGCGATGACTCTTGGCGGTGGTATTACGACCTACGGCAACTATGTCGAGTACCTGCGCAACGATATCATCTGGGGCAACGTCTGCAGTAATGCGTGGCTGGACACATCCGGCTCCAACGCCATTTTCAAAACACAGGGATATCCGAACCTCAACTCGCTGCACTGTAATGAAGGTTCCAGTCACTTTGATCCCTGGTACTGCGATATCAGCGATGGATACGGATTTGTTGTGGACCGTGGAAACTTTACCGCCGATCCGCAGTTTGTGGGTGGTGGAGACTATCACATAACCACGAATTCTCCCTGTATAGACAAAGGGACGTTCTTTAGTGCTCCGTTGTATGACCGTGATAGAAGGCCTCGCCCGCTCGACGGCGATGCGAATCCCAACACGTTCCACTCCATTGATATCGGGGCCTATGAATACCTTAACATCTATGCGGATTCGGATGCGGACGGTACTCCTGATGTAGATGAAATCGCCGCGGGTAGCGACCCGACGACGAAGCCACAGGCATTGCTCAACTTCATGGCTCTGTATGGACTCAGCTCGATGCAGACTCTGGCAGACAGCGATACTGACGGTATGTCCAATGTGGAAGAGTACAACGCGGGAACCAACCCAACGAATTCCGATACCGACGGTGACAAGAGTCCGGACGGCGATGAAATGATCGCCGGCACGCTTGCCACCGATCCGACTTCCTACTTCTACGTGTCCGATATCCGGCCGCGGGCCGAAGACGGTTGTGAAGTGGTGTTCGATTCGGTCGATGGCCGCACCTACACCGTGTACTGCTCTACGCAAATCGGTGGTCCGTGGAACGTGCTGGTGGCCGATGAGGCCGGTGATGGACAGCCCATGGTGATCGTCGACCCGAACAATGAAGGCAGTTGCTTCTACAAGGTGGAGGTCCGCAACTAAACCCATCTCCCTAACAAAATCCGGACGATTGGAACAGGTCCTCCCTCCTCAACCAAAGTCCGGTATCTCCCAGAAAGGCCCCGGCGCAAGCCGGGGCCTTTCCCTTTTCTTAAAAAATAATTCTGAATCAGCATATGACTCTTTTTGAGGAGGGTGTGGGGGATAACACCACACTAAATAGTAAAAAATACTAGAATATAAAATATTAACCTAAAAAGATTTGAAGAAGGTGTGTCTGGCAGATAGAAACATCCGACTATCGAAATAATCATGCATAAGTGGAAAGGCGGATAGGGTCATGAAATGGATCTGGGGGAATGTGTCTATCTGGGGTGTAATTTTCGTCCTATTGGCGAGTTTGCCGGCTTCCGAGGCATCGACCGTGGCCCACTGGGATTTCAATGCATCCAGTGCTGTCGATGGAGGGTTCATTCCTGGCAATGGCGAACGGAAGGATCTCGACGAAGACGGAGCCATGGACAGCGATGACTTCCGGATTAGCGCAACCGATCTTTCCGGAAACGGTAACCACTTAACGGTCTGGACCTCTGAGTGGATGAAATGGAGTGCCGACAGCATCCGTGGCGATTTCAGCCTGCACTACTTCAATCCCTGCACGGCCGCTTCCACCGATTCTTCCTTCAATCCGTACGTTACCGGTGTCGATGCCGAAACCATCACTCCCTCGCAGTGGACAGTGGAAGCCCTCTTCAAGCTGGAAAGGCTGGATCGCTTCTGCACGGTCGTGGGTCGCGACGGGAAGTTTCCCGACAATGCGGCGGCATTCTACCTTACTGTGCGCGGAACGGACATGGCGGTCGAATACAGGGATGTCGACCAGGCGGTACATACGCTCCAGGTACCCGTCAACATGAAGCCGGATGTATGGTATGGCGTTGTCGCCGTTAGTGACGGCTCCATCCTTTCGTTGTACGTCAACGGCAGGGTGGTCGGTTTGCTGGATCTCACCACCACCGGAACCGACACGGCCATGGCGAAAGGCTACGGCACATGGAGTGTGGCTCGGGGCATGTACAACAACGAGCACATAGACCGCTTTCCCGGGACCATCGACGAAGTAGCCATTTCGGATACGGCGCTGCATCCTGCATCCTTCGTCATCCCGCTTCCCATTACCGGACCCGACAGCGATCAGGACGGAATGGGGGACATCTACGAGAACTTCTTCCGTCTCAACGCCAATAACAGCGCTGATGCTGTGGAAGATCCCGATGGCGACACGCTGGCCAACTTCACCGAGTCCATCCTTGCCACTGACCCGCATGCGGTCGACACGGATGCGGACGGACTCAACGACGACGTGGACTATTCGCCATTGAGCCGTGCCGTCATCTGGTGGGGCAATCCCGACCTTGTCGATGGCGACACCTATCGTTACACCGGTCCCGACTGGTGGGCGGGCGCGGGCAAGATGGGTGGGGTTTGGACCAACGGTACGGGATGGGCGGTGCCGCCGTACGAACAAGGCACGCTCTACATCGATATCGACCGGACGCTGATGACCAACAACCTCGTGCTAAACCTCCTTCACCAGAATATCGCCGAATGCCAGGTATACCTCGAACTGGGCAAGCCCAACGGAGTAGTCGTGGCCCCCAACCTGTTCGGGGATATTGCCGATGGCGACGGCGGCCAGGATCTGGGGCGATACATCCTGCCCTTGGCATCCTATCCGACCGCTTCCCGGATCATTATCGATGCCACGTCAGGTTCCGATCCTTACACGGTGTGGGTTGCCTCACTCTATGTAGACGAAGATACGGACGGTCTGGATGCCGCCCAGGAAATCCAGTTCCTTACGCTGGATAGCAACGCCGACACCGATGGAGACGGTCTCACCGACTATGCTGAAATCATGATTGAAGGCACCGATCCCATTCATCCCGATACGGATCGGGACGGCTATTGGGATGCGGAGGAACTGTATGGTCTGGGAACGTCCCCCTTCATTCCCATGTGGAAGGAAGGCGGCATGCCCGGCGTGCTGCAGGTCGAACGCTGGTTCAACAGCGAGGGCATTACTGTCGGTTCGCTCGCCGCCGACTGGCGCTTCGGTGCCATGGCCGATGACTGCATCCTGGTAGATTCCACCGAATATGCCCCGGAAAACCTCCGGCACGCGGATCAGTACAGCATCCGGATGCGGGGTACCATCACCGCTCCGGCCAGCGGTGAGTACACCTTTCAGCTTACCGGTGACGATGCGGCCCAGGTCTGGCTCTCGACGGATGCGAGCCCCTACAACCGCAGCCTGCTGCTGGATCTGAAGGCATGGACCGGTTTCCGGCATCTGGACAGTGGGCGTTCCCCCTCCGCCAGGATGGAACTGACCGCCGGGGATGCCTACTATTTCGAGATCCTGCTGAAGGAACATGATGGGGACGAGCACGCCAGCCTGTGGTGGACCCTGCCGGGATCAACCATTCCCGAAATCATCGGATCGAACTATCTGTACAGCTACGTCGCTCCGGTCGACGACGAAGATGCGGATGGATTGCCCGATGCCTGGGAAGAAGCAACCGGTCTAGCCCCGGATCTGGCCAACGGCGGCGGCCTGCGGGATGCCGACGGCGATTCCTACTCCGATTTTGAGGAGTATT
>JBNLGU010000047.1:0-22052 GCA_050306215.1 Pontiella sp. | reverse complement strand
GGATGATCAGCACGGATACGTTGTGTTCGACCTGGTGCAGCGCGTTCCAGAAGGTGTCGGCCATGCCGAAGAAGAAGGGGCCGTCGACTTCGTAGACCTCGACACCCGGGGGAACCTCTCTTGTGGCAATGGACATCGGATCGAATTCGGGATCCTCGTCGCCCTTGAGGTCGCGGGTAATCGCGCTGACATTGGCGATTTCCGACATCCGCTTCATGAACAGCAACGATGAAAGCACGATGCCAACCTGGACCGCCACCGTGAGGTCCACCAGCACGGTCAGTCCAAACGTGAGTAGCAGGACCAGCCGGTCGCTGTACGGGCCCTTGAGGATCGAGGCAAAGTGGCGGTGCTCGCTCATGTTGTAGCTCACGACCACCAGGATGCCTGCCAGCGACGCCAGCGGAATCTTCGCGGCCAACGGCGCGCATACCAGAAGAATGAGCAGGAGCGTGACGGCGTGGATCATGCCGGCCACCGGGGTCTTGGCCCCGCTCTTGACGTTGGTGGCGGTACGGGCAATCGCTCCGGTAGCGGGAATACCGCCGAAGAAGACGCTACCGATATTGGCGATGCCCTGGGCAATCAGTTCGGTATTGGGCCGATGTTTTCCGCCGATCATCCCGTCGGCGACGGTGGCGGAGAGCAACGACTCGATGGCCGCGAGCAACGCAACAGTAAAAGCCGCCGAAACAAGTCCGCCCATTTGTCCGATATCGAGCGACGGAAGACCGGGTGCGGGCAACATGTGTGGCAGTTCGCCGAAACGGCCGCCGATGGTTTCAACATCCAGATGAAAAAGTGCGACGGAGACCGTGGCGAGCGCCATGGCAATCAGCATGCCCGGCAGGCGCGGTGCCCAGTGGTGCAACGAGGCAATGATCACCACGGTTCCCAGCCCGATGGCCGCAGTCGATACGGAAACGGTTTCGAACGAATGGAAATAGGCTCCCCATTTGGGAATGAATTCAGCGGGCACCGCATCCATCCGCAGCCCCAGGAGATCCTTGACCTGCGTGGAAAAAATGACCACCGCGATGCCGGAGGTGAAACCGGTGGTGACCGGGAAGGGAATAAAGCGGATCAGGCCGCCCAGCCGGCACACGCCGAACAGGATCAGGATGCCGCCGGCCATCAGCGTACACCAGGCGAGCCCGGCATAATCGTATTGCGCGACAATGCCGGAGACGATCACCACGAACGCTCCGGTGGGGCCACCGATCTGCACCCGGCTCCCACCGAGAAACGCGATGAGGAAGCCGGCAATGATCGCCGTGAAGAGGCCGCGCTCGGGCGGCAGCCCGCTGGCGATGGCAAACGCCATGGCCAGCGGCAAGGCCACCACGCCGACGGTCAACCCGGCGATTGCGTCGGCGATGAAGGTGGCCGTGTTATAGCCCTTTAATAGGGTAAAGAGCTTGGGTTTAAACATAACGCTCCTGAATGCCTACATAAAGAAGCGGATATAGAGATAGACGTGGGCCACGGCCAGCGAGACGAGCATGAACGGGAATCCATATTTGGTGAAGCCCATGAAGCTGATCTTGCAGTTATTACGATTGGCAATCTGCGAGATCACGACGTTGGCCGACGCACCCACCAGCGTTCCGTTTCCGCCCAGGCAGGCACCGAGCGCCAACGCCCAAAGCAAGGGATTGTCAGCGCCCATCGCGAATCCCAGTTCAGGACTGATGCCCCTCACCAGCGGAATCATGGCCATCACCAAAGGAATATTATCGAGGATGGCCGAAGCAATCGCGGCGAACCACAGCAACGTCAACGCGGTTTTCTTCGGGTCTCCATCGCAAATGGTCAGAATGAATTCTCCCATGGCCTCGAAAACACCATGATGCTCCAAGGCGGCAATCATCATGAACAGGCCGGCAAAGAAGAGAATGGTGTTCCATTCCACATGCATCAACGCATGGTGAATGTCCTTTTTACAAACCAGCACCATAACCATGCTCCCGGCCAGCGCAATAATGCCCGGCTCAATGTGCAGAGCGTGCCCCGCAAAGAATCCGGCAAGCACCAGCCCGAAAACCACGAGCGCTTTCTTCAACACCACCGGTTCCAGAATCGCTTTTTCCGGGCGGGAGGCTTCAACACGCTTTCGGGTGGCATCGGTCGTCTTGATCGACCTGCGGAATAGCAGGAACATCACGCCCAGCAGAACCACCATCATAATCAGCACCGGTGGGCCGAGGTTAACCAGGAAATCATTAAAGGTCAGGTCACTCCCCGAACCAATCAGGATGTTCGGCGGGTCACCCACCAGGGTGGAGGTGCCACCGATATTGGAGAACACCGCTTCCATGATCAGAATCGGCGGCGCCGGCATCTCCAGGAGCTGACAGAGCAGGATCGTGATCGGCGCCATAAGAATGACAGTCGTCACATTGTCAAGGAAGGCGGAGAGAACCGCGGTCATCACCATAAAGAAAATGGCAATGACCATGCCGTTGCCTTTTGCGAGACGCGCCAGCTTGATGGCCAGCCATTCGAACACGCCGGTGTCGGTAAGCGTGTTAACAATCACCATCATACCGATCAACAAAAACAGTACATTCAGGTCGATGGAACCAAGAGCTCCTTTGGGAATGTAATCTGCTTCAGCTGCCGGTTGCTGCTCCGCGACGGACACGGTCGATTCCGGATGCTCCACCGTTACATGCTCTGCAACCGGGGTATCATGATCGATCATCTGCTCGATGGCAACCGGGGCCGAAGCGTGATGATCCGCCGCCTGCTCTGCGGTATAAGGCACCAGGCCGAGACCAATCATCACAGCAGCGCCAATGAGAGAGGCGATGGTTTTGTCGAGCAGTTCCGTGGCAATGAAAAAATAGACCACAAGGAACACGGCAATGGGTAAAATCATATCATGCATGGGGAAACCTATAAATTAGAAGTTGATCACGTTGTCGAGCACGACGCTCTTGTCGATGACGCCGATCCAGCGGCCCTTTTCGTCGACGACATAGAGCTTGGTGAAATTCCGGATCGCGAGATCGAATACGATTTCCATAATGGTGTAATCCACCGGAACAGTCTTGGCGCTGGATTCCATCATGTCGCGCGCCAAGGTGTTGCGTTCGTCTTCGAAATATTTTTCAAAGGGATCGAACTCGGCGATGAAGGAGACACTCTTCAGCTTGGAAAAGAAGTCTGGCAGGCCGTAGCGGAAAAGCCGTTCTACGGTGATTTCACCGAGAATTTCGTGATTTTCATTGATGACGGGAATCGCCATCAGGTTGTTCACGCTCATCGTATGCGTGCATTTCGAAACAGGTTCGTCCTCGCGAATGCTGAAGCGCGGCGGCCGCATGATGTCGCGAGCCTCGATGGTTTTGTCGATACGCGGATTATGGTGCTTAACGATGTTGCGCAAACCTTCGGCGTCATTCGCACTGAGTACTTCGTCGCGGATGGCGGGATCCATGAGCAGGCGAGAGAGCTGCGCCATCAGCTTGAGCGAGAGGGAGGCATCGGACGCCGGAACCAGGAACAGGCAGACAATCCGTACGGGAAACTCGTCGAACATGACCGGTTCATCGAACGTGGCAACAGCAACCAACGCCTGTGAAAGGTGATCCAGACGGGCATGCGGAAAAGCGATTCCCTCACCCACGGCCGTCGTGCGATGTGCCTCGCGGCTGATCAGTGCCTGTAGGACCTCTTCATGGGTCAGCTGGGCATTAACTTCATAGAACTCCTCGGTGCAGAGCACTTTCAGCATGTTGCTGAACACCTGGTGCTGAGGAGCGGATTCCGACTTCGGTTGCCACGATTCCTCGCGGCGGGTGTAGTTCATTACATTCATTGGTTAGACTCCGTTATAGGTTGCTCTCGGCTTTCGCCTGCAGATAGTGGGAAAGTATGTTCTTGGCCTCGAGGGTGCCGACCATCCGCCCGCCCTCATCCACCACGGCAATTTCGCGGGTGTGGTTCTGGTCCATCAACTCGAGGACCGCTTTCAGCTTGGCATCGCTGGTCACCGCAACGGCAGGTTCGGCTATCTCCGCGCCGGTCTGAGCGTTGAGGGCAAAGACAATGGCGGGAAGCATGTCTTCCGCCTCGTCCTTGGTCCGCGAAAGCTCCAACACCTTTTTGGCAATCTGCTTGGCCTGGACCACGCCGGCCAGCAGGCCCTCGCTGTTTTCGAGATACACCTTGTAGCGCGAGGATGCGCAAATCATTTCAGCGAGAGTCTCAAGCGGCGTATCGCCCGGAGCCTTGAGACATGAAGAATTAATGAGATAGGAGATATCCCTAACCGTCGTCCTCTCTAGATTGGCATTCATACTTCCCCTTGGTTTGAATTAACTGGACCATCCTGCACCCATCAGGCGGCCGCGGTCTGGCGATGCACCAGCTCGGCACTCACCTTACGGCGCGCGGCGCGCTGGTCGAGTACCCCGATCAACCTGCCGCTTTCCTCACTTTCGATCACCGGCAACGCCTCCACCTGCGTATCGTGCATTTCCTGCAACGCCTCCGCCAGGTTGGTCGCGGCCAGCAGGCGCTGTTGCAGCGGCTGCATCACATCGCCGACCACCAGCCACAGCCAGGTGTCGCGATCGATCAACACCTCCTTGAGCATGTCGAAGTTGAGAACCCCGGCAATCGTGTCCTCGGCGGAAACGACGGGATACACCAACGTGTCCTGTTCGGCAAAGTGCTGCACCACCTGGGCCAGCGGCGTGCCTTCCTTCAACGGCACGATTCCGGTGTCGACCACGTCGGCCACCTTCAGATCGGCCATCACATCCTCTTCGGTCACGTTGCGGCCCATCTCCCCGGCTTTCTTGATCGCCAGCTTGGCGAAAGCCGGACCGATCAACTGCACACAAAGCGTGGTGGCCGTCACGGTAAAGATGATCATGTCGCCCAGCGACATGCCTTCCACGATCTGGATGTGCTGCAGGTTCTGGCTGGCAACGATCGACAGGCCGACGGCCACGCCGCCCTGCGCAAACAGCGCCATACCCATGTAGTTGACCACCGGCTTTTCGGCCTTCGAAATGCGCCCACCCCAATAGGAGCCGACCCACTTGCCCAAACTGCGCATCAACACGTAGCTCGCCACCAGCCCCCACAGCCAGAGCGGCATGTTGCCCAGAGAAAGACGCGCGCCGACCAGTACGAAAAAGATGATGTAGATCGGGGTCGAAAACGAACGGATGACCTCGAACAGCTGCTTACTGCGCCGGGGTGCCAGATTGATCAGCACGATTCCGACCGCCATCGTCGTCAAAATCACATCCATGTTGAACGCAACCGCCAGGCCGATGCACAGCAGGATGATACCGACGGAAATACCGAGACGCTTTTCGGTCTGCGGCATGTAATGCATCATGGCATTGAGCACAAAGCCCCCCGCGATCCCCAATACGATGGCTCCGCCCAGCTCGATGACCGTATGCATCATGGTGGCGGCGATCGAGCCTTCCCCGCTGTTTGCCAGAATATTGGCAATGCTGGTTCCGAGCCCGTACAGCGTCATGGCCAGCGCATCGTCGAGTGCTACGATCGCAATGATCGCGGTGGTCAGCACACCTGCGGAACGGTATTCCCACAGGACATCGATGGTCGAGGCCGGGTCGGTGGCCGAGGCGATCGCCCCGAAAACAATGCCAGCCGCAATCGCCATAACCCAATCATGGCCGACCAGATAGACAATGCCGGTCGACACCAGGCCCACGAGCGCAAAGGCGGCCAGCCCCTCGCCCATCAGGATGGCGGTAAACTGCTTGCCATACTTCTTGAAAATGCTTCCGCTCAGCTCGCCGCCCACGAGGAAACCAATCAGGCCCAGCGCAAAGTTGTTGAACGGCCGCAGCTCGGCGATGTCGTGCGCATGCAGCAGGCCGAAGCCCGTGTCGCCGATCAACACCCCGATCACGATATAGCCCACCACCTGCGGAATGTTCAGGCGCTGGAAAATCCAGGCCCCGACCACGCCGCCGGCCACACAAATGCCAAGAACTGCGAGTACGCCTAGGTGGAAACCTTCCATGCTTCTACTCCTCGGAGATCAACTGTGAATAAATGAAGGAGGGATCGTCGGATTCGATGATCTTCTTGCGGGTGTCGGCATCCTTGAGGCGGCTGCTCACCGCCGATAGCGTGCGGATGTATTTCGCGTGCTGGTCCGACCGGGCGGCCAGCATGCAGACAATGTGCACCGGCTGGTTGTCGAGCGACGAGTACCCGGAAATGGGACGCTTGCTCACGGCAACGGCCATAACGAGATCCGTTACCGAGTCAATGCGCACGTGCGGAACCCCCACGCCGAATCCAATACCGGTGCTCATCAGCTCTTCGCGCGCAAAGATTCCATTCAGCAGCTCGTCCCGCTTACTGACCAGCGGCGACGTCGCCAGCATATCGACCAGTTTGGTCAGCACGGTTTTTTTGTCCGCCTCGTCCAGAATGGCGATACGGTCGGGCGACAGCAGGTCGGTTCCGCCGGTCGTTGCCTTGGCAATGGCGGGGGCCGCTTTATTGGAAAGCCGCGAGTTGACCCAGTTTTCCACATCCTCACGCTTGAAACGCCATGTGGTTCCCAGTTTGCCGCCAGGCAAGTCGCCCTTTTGCGCCCAGTCATACACCGTACGCTCCGAAACGCGCAAATATGCGGCCACTTCTTCAATTGTCATAATTTCGTGCATATACGCACCTCCCGGTTGAATCTGCGAGAAACTACATCAAACCGCATTGAATGCAATATATTATCTGCGGTTTTTTACGACCGTAAATCCCTTAAAAACGGCGGTTTTCGACAGTTGGAACCCTCTCCGGCACTTTGTTCTGTTCAATTCGCCCGCCGGATTTTATCTTCGGGTTCATTAAGCGTTGAGGTCTATTTTCGTGAGCCAAGTTCCCTTTTGCCATCTTCATTTCCATACCTGCTACAGCCTGCTGGACAGCGCGGTCAAGATTAAGGACGCCGTCAAGGCGGCCAATGACATGGGGATGGAATATCTGGCAATGACCGACCATGGCGTGCTGTTCGGCGCAGTGGAATTCTACAAGGCCTGCATGGGCGCGGGCATCAAGCCGATCATCGGGTGCGAGGTTTACGTGGCCCGTTACGGGATCGAGGAAAAAAGTACCCAGCGCAACAACATGCACCTCGTTTTGCTGGCCGAAACGCAGGAGGGCTACGAAAACCTCGTCAAGCTGGTTTCCATTGCCCACCTCGACGGCCTGTACTACAAGCCGCGTATCGACAAGGAGTTGCTCCGAAAATACAGCAAGGGGCTGATCGGCCTGTCCGCCTGCCTGCGGGGCGAAGTCAATGAAGCCTGCATGCAGGGCGACATCGACAAGGCCGAGGCGCTGGCGCGCGAATATTCCGACATCCTCGGCGAGAACAACTTTTTCCTCGAACTGCAAGACCATGGGATTTCCGAGGAAAAAACGGCGAGGGAAAACATGCTGGAGGTCGCCAGGCGCACCGGCCTGCCGCTAGTGGCGACCAACGACGTCCACTATGTCCGAAAGGAGCACGCCGAGGCCCACGATGTCTTGATTTGCCTCCAGCGCGGCGATCTGGTGGCCGATCCCAACCGCCACCGCTACGAAGGCGACCAGTTCTACATGAAGAGCGGCGCCGAGATGGCGGCTCTGTTCCCCGAGCAACCCGAAGCCATTGCCAACACCATCGAGATAGCCCGGCGCTGCAACGTGGAATTCTTTTTCCCCGAAAAGGCCGAGGACCTGCATTTCCCACAGTTCCCGCTGCCGGAGAGATTCAACAAGGATCTCGACTATCTGGAGTACCTCGGCAAGGCCGGGTTAAAGAAGCTCTACGGCATCGAGGATCTAGACAATCCGAAGGACGAACGCGAGGCCGAGATTCGGGAACGCTTCTACTATGAAGTGAGCGTGATCGTTAAGACCAACTATGTGAACTATTTCCTGGTCGTTGCCGACTTTATCCAGTGGGCGCGGCGCAACGGCGTGCCGGTCGGCCCTGGCCGCGGCTCGGGTGCGGGCTCGCTATTGGCCTATTCGCTGGAAATCACGACCGTCGACCCGCTCAAGTACAGCCTTATTTTCGAACGCTTCCTCAATCCGGAACGCGTCTCGCCTCCGGACTTCGATATCGACTTCTGCCCCACCCGCCGCCAGGACGTGATCAAGTATGTCCGCAACAAGTATGGCGAGGACTGCGTGGCACAGATCATTACCTTCGGGACGCTGGGGGCCAAGACCCTGATGCGCGACCTCGGCCGCGTGCTGGAGATCGACCTGCCCTACTGCGACCGGCTGGCCAAGATGATCCCCGAAACCCCGGGCATGACACTCGAAAAGGCGCTGGCCGAGAGCCCCGACTTCAAGCAGGCCACCGACAGCGAGGAGCAGGCGCGGCGCATCATGAAATATGCCCGCTTGCTCGAAGGCCTCCCGCGCCATACCGGAATGCACGCCGCCGGCGTGGTGATCGGTGAAAAACCGCTGATCGAAATTATTCCACTCACCCGCGAACCGAAGGAAAAGCTGACGGTCGTCCAGTTTGAAAAGGGCCCGACCGAGGAAATCGGCCTGCTGAAGATGGACTTTCTCGGGCTCAAAAACCTGACGACCATCTACGAAGCCTGCGCGCTGGTCAAACGCAACCACGGCATCGAAATCGACCCCGAAAAGCTCCCCATCGAAGATGCCAAGACCTTCGAGCTGCTGGCGCGCGGCGATACGGTCGGCGTGTTCCAGCTTGAATCCGGCGGCATGCGCGACACCCTCCGGCAGGTCGGCCCCGACTGCATCGAGGACATCATCGCCATTCTGGCCCTCTACCGCCCGGGACCGATGCAGTTCATTCCCACCTTCACCAAGCGCAAGCATGGCCAGGAGGAGGTCAAGTACGACCACCCCCTACTCGAGGAGATCCTGAAAGAGACCAACGGCATCATTGTCTATCAGGAACAGATCCAGCAGGCCGCCCAAAAGCTCGCCGGCTTCTCGCTCGGCCAAGGGGATATCCTGCGGCGCGCCATGGGTAAGAAAAAGCCGGAGGTGATGGCCGCCCAGCGCAGCAAGTTCGTGGAGGGTTGCAAGGCCACCAACAATATCGACGCCAAGCTGGCCGGCGTGATTTTCGACAACATTGAAAAGTTTGCGCAGTACGGCTTCAACAAGTCGCACTCGACCGCCTACGGCTTCGTCACCTATCAGACCGCCTGGCTGAAGGCGCACTATCCCGCCGAGTTCATGGCCTCCCTGCTCTCGGGCGAAATGGGCAACTCCGACAAGCTGACCGGCTTTATCGGAGAGGCCAAGGAGATGGGCATCGATGTGATGCCGCCGTGCGTCAACGAATCGATCGCGCGTTTCAACGCCGTGCCCGACGGCTCGGGCATCCGCTTCGGCATGGCCGCCATCAAGGGGGTCGGAGAAGGCGTCGTGGCTGAAATCGTGAAGGAGCGCGACGAAAACGGCCTGTACGAGGGGCTTATGGATTTCTGCGCACGGGTTCCGAGTGCAAACAAGAAGGTGCTCGAAAGCCTGATCCGTTGCGGAGCGTTCGACTTTACCGGAATCCACCGCGCGCGCCTGTTCAATGGAATCGACACGGCCATCGGCCGGGCGGCCGAAACGCAAAAGGACAAAGCCTCCGGGCAGTGCTCCATGTTCGACATGCTCGATACAACCGCGACCGATAGCGCCGAAAGCTCGGACGAAGAACTGCCGGACGTGAAACCATGGTCGGAATCGGACATGCTGGCGGCCGAAAAGGAACTGATTGGTTTCTTTATTTCCGGCCATCCGCTGGCCCGCCATGAATGGACTCTGGATCGCTTTGCGCTGACCCGCATGAAGGACATCGGCAAGCTCGCGGCCGGTAGCCGTACACGTGTGGGGGGCATGGTCACGGAAATGCGCAAGCTCTTTACCAAGAAGGACCAGAAGCCGATGGCCACCTTCAGGATCGAGGGGTTGGAAGGGTCGATCCCCGCCATTATCTTCCCCAACCCCTACGAGCAATATGGCCAGTTACTGGCCGACGATGCCACCCTCATGTTCGGCGGCATTATGATGGAGGAAGAGAGCGGGGACCTCAAATTCCAGGTGTTGGAAATCTTTCCGCTGGAGCAAACCCCCAGCCTGTTCTGCGACCGCGTGAGCATCCATCTTCCGGAAATGGGCGTGAACGAGCATGTGGTCGACAAGCTCCGCGATCTGGCGACCGAATTCCGTGGCAGCATACCCTTGCATGTCTGCATCGAGTTCGTGGACGGGCCGAAGGTGTTCATTACGGCGGACCATGCCTTCAAAGTGAGGCCGTGCCCCGAACTCGAACACCGCATCGAGCATACCATCGGGGAAGGATTGGTATATATTGCCTCGAAGTCGGATCCGTTGCGCAACCCGCCGCCGGAACGCAAATGGAAGAGCAGGAACAGGCCCTAGGCATATGAAACACAAACCTACCCACATCCTGGAATATGTTCTCGTGGTTCTGTTCGGCTTTATCGTCCGGATCCTGCCGTTACGTGTTGCGCTGTCGCTGGGCTGGCTGGTGGCGGTTTGCTCGCACTTCATCGGGCGCGTCCACGTGGAGCGGACCCGCAAGCGCGTACGGCAGGTGCTCGGACCGGACGCATCGGAGCGCGAGGTGAGGCGCGTTGCGTGGATTGCCTGGCGCAATCTCGTGTTCAACGCCATCGAGGGCTTCCGGTTTACCAAGCTCACCACGGACAAAATTCGCAAGCAACCGATCGCGGCGCTGGAAAACCGGCTACGGGAGATTGCCGACGGTTGCCAGGCTGGCTTTATCCTGGCCACGCCGCATATGGGCAACTGGGAAATCGCGGGCATCGCCGGCGACCTGATGGGCTTCCCGCTGTTTGTCATTGTCCGCAAGCAGAAGAACCAGCTCATCAACAACTATATCAACAAAATGCGCCGTTCGTTCGATCTCGAGGTGCTGCACCGCGAATCCAAGATGTGGAAAGGGGTTGCCGACCGCTTAAAGCAGGGCAAGATCCTAGCCATCCTGCCGGATATCAATTCGAGAAAGCGGGGCGTGACGGTGGACTACTTGAACGGCAAGGCCACAATTGCCCCCGGGGCCGCCGCGTTTGCCCGACTGGCCGACTGCCCGATCTACCCGATCTTCGTGCGCCGGATCGGCTGGACCAAGCATGATGCCGTGCTGCTCGACCCGATACTTCCCGATCCGGAAGCGGATGACGAACAGGACCAGCAGCGTATCATGCAGGAAATCATGACCGCCTTTAGCCGCGAAATTCTCAAGACGCCGGAGCAGTATTTCTGGCACAACAAACGCTGGGTACTTAACCAATAGGAGGCTGCCATGTTTATTGTCCACGTTTTCATCCATGTGAAACCCGAGCATATTGAAGACTTTAAGACGGCAACCCTCGCAAATGTGCAAAGCTCCATGCGTGAGCCGGGGATTGCACGATTCGATTTTATCCAGCAACAGGATGATCCCGCCCGGTTTGTTTTGGTGGAGGTTTACCGCCAACCGGAGGATGCCGCCAAACACAAGGAAACCACACACTATCCGGTATGGCGCGACACGGTGGACCACATGATGGCGGAACCGCGCTCTAGCATTAAATTCTTTAATATCGTGCCCGCCGATGACGGGTGGGATGCGGCCAACCCATAGCCTATGCGCAGCGCACCTTCGGCCACCCGCAAGACGGCATGCTAATTGCTAGTTTTTTGTCTCATGAAGATGAGACGCTACAATCTATTGAGCATTCCGTTTTTTGCCTTCTTTTCGAAGCGGGCCTACCATGACGTGGGTCGGAACTGGAAGGGCATCAACTTCGCTTATCTGTTCCTGCTGATGGCCGTGTGCTGCCTCCCCCCCACGCTCACCCTATACCATTCGGTCATCCAATCGATCGAGAAAAACCAGCAACACCTGGTCAAACAGATTCCGGACATCAGCATCACGGATGGCCGTGTGGTGGTCGACCAGCGGCAACCCTGCTACATCACCCGCAAGGATGGCACCACTGCAATTATCATCGACACCACCGGCAGCATGAACTTTATCGAAGATCCAAACGTGATCGCACTATTGATGGAGTCCTCCCTGATCGTTCGCACCGGCAAGGATTCGTTCAATACATTTGATCTGTCGGAGGTTAGCTCGTTTCACCTTGACCCCATCATCGCCGATGGATGGATGACGATGGCCAAGGAATCCCTGGCACCTGTTTCCTATGGCTTTTTTCTGCTGTTCTCATTCCTGTTTGCCATCGTCGTCATGTTTCTGGCTGCCACGGTGGGGACGATCGTATCCCACGCCATGCACGGAACGCTGAGCTTTGCGGGAGCCCTGCGCATCGCCACCGTCGCTGCTACGCCGTCCATCATTTTCATGACGATTTCAGCGACCCTGGGAATGGGTATCGCCACGGAGATCCATGCCGCCGTTGCGCTGCTCTACTTCATCGCGGGAATCAAGGTGTGTTCAAAAACCCTGCCTGCGGACGAGAAAGCGCACATCGACCTCAAGTCCTACCTACACGAGGACGATGTCGAAGCCCAGCATGCCGCCTGAACAATAAAGTTCAGCAGAGGTTAGGCCTGTTTTTCCAGCCGCTGCAATCCGCCCATGTAGGGCCATAACGCTTCCGGCAGATCGATCGATCCGTCCGCATGCTGGTTGTTTTCCATGATCGCAATCACCAATCGCGGCAGCGCCACGCCGGAGCCGTTGAGCGTATGCACGAACGCGGGCTTTCCTTCGGCGTTGCGGAACCGGATATTGGCGCGGCGCGCCTGGTAGTCCTTGAAATTCGAACAAGAGGAAACCTCCAGCCACTTGTCCTGCGCCGGCGCCCACAGCTCGATGTCATAGCACTTGGACGCGCTGAAGCCGAGGTCGCCGGTGCAAAGCTCAATCACACGGTAGTGAAGACCCAGCTTCTGCAATACCTTCTCGGCATCGGCCGTCAGCTTCTCGTGTTCCTCTTCCGAGGTTTCGGGCGTGGTAAACTTGACCAGTTCCACCTTGTCGAACTGGTGTACGCGCAACAGGCCGCGGGTATCTTTGCCGGCCGAACCGGCTTCGCGGCGGAAACAGGGTGTGTAGGCCGTGTGGCAGATCGGCAGTTCCTGATCGAGGATCTCGTTGCCGTACATATTGGTTACCGGCACCTCGGCGGTGGGAATCGGGTAAAGTTCGTCCAACTGCACGTTGTACATGTCTTCGGCAAATTTGGGGAGCTGGCCGGTGCCGGTCATGGCAGTGGCGTTGCACATGAACGGCGGAGCGATCTCCGTGTAGCCATGCTCTTCGGTGTGCAGATCGAGCATGAACTGGATCAGCGCGCGTTCCAGCTTCGCCCCGCGGCCCTTGAACAGCGGAAAACCGGAGCCTGAAATCTTGGCCGCGCGCTCAAAATCAAACATGCCCAGTTCCGTTCCCAGATCCCAGTGTGGCTTGGGCTCGAAAGCAAACGTCTTCTTTTCACCCCAGCTGCGAACAACCGGATTGGCGGTTTCATCCTTGCCGACGGGGGTGGTTTCGGACGGCATGTTGGGAATGAATAGCAAGCTGTTGCGAATCTGCGCCTCCACCTCCCGCAATTCTTCGTCGAATGCGGAAATCGTGTCCCCCATCTCGCGAACCTGCGCCTTGATTTCTTCGGGATCCTTGCCCTCCTTGATCATCTGGCCGATGCTCTTGGAAATGCGGTTGCGCTCCGCTTTCAACTCTTCGGATTCGGCCACGATCGCGCGCCGGCGATTGTCGAGCTCCAGCACCGCGTCGATATCGACATCGGCGTTGCGGTTGGCCATGGCCGCCTTGACGGCCTCGGTGTTTTCACGAATAAAACGGATATCCAGCATAGTTCATCCCCTGAGTTTTTAAAAGCGGGCCGTATTATTCGCCGAAGCCGCCGTGTTTTGGAAGCGGGAATTCCTTTTTTTCCGCAAATGGACCCGGTCCACGGCCCGTTATCCGTTGTGTTTTAGCTTTAATCCACTTTCATTCCCTTTCGAGCTCGCTTATGCTCCCGCGCAAAATTGAGGGGACACGCATGAATGTTGCATCAGCCATCCAAAGCCGGCGCTCGGTAAGGCATTTTGATCCGGAGCATAAGATGAGCCCGAAGGAAATCGAAAAGCTTCTTTCCCTGGCGGTCCAATCTCCTACGGCATTCAACATCCAGAACTGGCGTTTCGTGGTCGTGCAGGATCCGGAACTGCGCAAGAAATTGCGGTCCGCGGCCTGGGACCAGCCGCAAGTAACGGATGCCTCGTTGCTCATCATTCTTTGTGCCGACCTCAAGGCCTGGGAAAAGGAACCGATCCGCTATTGGCGCTCCGCACCCGAGCCGGTGCGTGAGCAAATTGTGCCGACCATCCGCGATTTCTACGACGGGCTCGACCAGATCCAGCGCGATGAAGCCATGCGCTCCTGCGGGATTGCCGCCCAGACGTTGATGCTGGCCGCCAAATCGATGGGATACGATTCCTGCCCGATGGACGGATGCGACTTCGAGGCGGTGGCCGAACTGATCAACCTACCCGAAGATCACGCCATCTCCCTTTTCCTGGCGGTCGGAAAAGCCATCGACGAGCCGTTGCTACCCCACGACAAGCTTCCGGTCGAAGAAGTGATTGTTACCGATAGGTTCTAAAGGACCTGCAAGCCTCGGGACCCATTTGTTCCCGCAAGAGTTATCGGCGGCGCGACGGTTTCTTCGGTTTTTTCGAGGCACTCGGGGGCTTTTTCCATAGATGCGTGAACTTGTAGCGCGCAAACGCCACGATAACCAGCGCTCCGGTCAACACGATGGTCACGCACCCGGTCAGCAATACGGACGGAGGAACGTTATCGCCAAGGCGATCCTGCTGCTGGAATCCGCATGCCAACAATGTTCCCCCTATGAGTACGACCCCCGCGGCAGCAAGTGCCGTCGACGAGGGCCGATGTTTGTAAATCATTGCACACATGGCATATACCCAAAATTCCTGATTTTTATTAAATTGATATTAAAAAAACTTTATGCTCTCAAACGTATCAGGAAAAGGAGATTCCATCTAAATTAGATCTGAGAAGACCGCCCCTCCGTCGTTTCCCCCCACGAAAAGACCCTGCCCGCACTTTCAATGCCAAAGCGGGTTTTGCTACATTGCTCGGAATGCAAACCAAACCCGTCATCCAGCTGTTGCCCGATCAGGTGATCAACAAGATTGCCGCCGGCGAAGTGGTCGAGCGCCCGGCTTCCGTCATGAAGGAGCTGTTCGAAAACGCGTTGGATGCCGGGGCCACGCAGGTGGATGTGGAGATCATCCACGGCGGCCGTCAGCTGCTGGCCGTCACCGACAATGGCTGCGGCATGGACCGCGACCAGGCCCTGCTGAGCATCGAACGCCACGCAACCAGCAAGATCCGCTCGGAAGCAGACATCGAGAATATCCACACCCTCGGATTCCGCGGAGAAGCCCTGGCCGCCATCGCTTCTGTGTCGCGCTTTACCATGGTGACCCGCCCCGGGGAACTGCTGGCCGGCACGGAGATCCAGATTGCCGGCGGCAAAATGCTCGGCGTGGAGGATATCGGCTGCCCCGTCGGCACCCGGATCGAGATTCGGAACCTCTTTTTCAACGTACCCGCCCGCCGCAAGTTCCTGCGGGCGGAACAGACCGAACTGGCGCATATCCGCCAGCTCTTTCTCGTCCATGCGCTGGCTCATCCGGATATCGGAATGAGCCTGAAGGTGGATGAACGGATGGTGTACAACCTACCCATGTCCGGCCGCATGGCGGATCGCATCGGCGAGCTCTACCATCCCGGGTTTCTGGAGCAGTTGCTCCCGATTGCCCATGATGAGGGCGATTATTCCATCACGGGATTCGCCGGCCTGCCGCAAACCGGCCGCAAGGATCGGCAGGACCAGTATATCTTCGTGAATGGCCGGCCGGCCGCCGCGCCCGTGGTCTACCACGCCCTCAACGAAGCCTACCACGCCCTGATCGACCGGGGACGCTATCCGGCGGTTTTTCTCTTCATCGCGATGGATCCAACATTGGTGGACGTCAATGTGCATCCCACCAAGAAGGAAGTCCGCTTTCGCCAACCCAACGCGTTGCGCGACGCCATCGTCGCCGCGCTCGGCAAGGCCCTGACATTCCAGACCCCGGGAGACGGCACCGGCGACAGCGACGGCGAAGCGTTGGTCTTGCCGAAGCCCGATCCGGTACGGCCGCGCTTTGAGACCCAACGACAGATGAACGAACTGCTGGTGCGTCCGGAACAAATCGAACACCGCAAACCGAACAAGGATGCGGGTAGCCGGAAAGAAGCACCGCCCTCTTCGCCGCCCGCCAAGGCACCGGAGACGCAGTCGCCGTGGGGCTGGTGCCGGATTATTGGCCGGATCGGCGGGAACTATGTCGTCCTTGAAACGGAGGATGGCTATGTGCTCATGGAACCGCGGGCGGCCCACGAGCGCGTGCTGTATGAAAAGTTTGTCCATGCCGTGCAGGAGCATGCCGTGCAGAAGCAGGGATTGCTGGCGCCGGAAACGGTGGAGCTGCTACCGGCCGACGCAAGCGTTGTACGCAGCCATCTGGATGTATTGCAGGAACTGGGATTCGGGGTTTCGGAGTTTGGCGGCGATACCTTCATCATCGATGCCCTACCGGTCTATGTACAAAATGGGCCGGCCGAATCGCTACTGGTCGAGATCGCCCGCGAACTGGAAAACGCCGGAAGGAAAAGCGGAGCCCGCTCGCTCCTGCAGGAAAAGATCGCCCAAGCCGCCTGCCAAACTGCGGTTCGAACCAAGGACCAAATGTCGGATCGCGAAATTGAGCGGCTGGTTGCCGACCTCGCCAAGGCCGAGATGCCCTACACCTCGCCCCGCGGAAGGCCGACGCTGATCTTTACCAGCTTTACCGAGCTCGATCGCAAGTTCAGTCGCGGCTGACGGCCGCCTAGAAGCGCATGAACTTGCGAATGACCGAAGGAACCCGCCGGATGGACGGCTTCTGTTTGACGAGTTCCGTGAAGTGTTCCCGCGCCTTGTCGTAGCGTGCATTTTCCTCATCGCCCGACGATGCGCGGTTTTCCGCCTTTAGCTTTTCAAAGGGCTCCTGCGCAAGCTTCAACGTATTCTGCATCGACCGGACAATGTCGTTGGCGCGGCGCAGATACTCCTCAGCCTGCAAGCCGGCGGAGGCCTGATTGACACCGAGAAAGCTAAAGGACGATCCCTGGGCGTTCTCCACCATGCCCTTGAGATTGATCATGGATAGCACGGCTTTTACGTTGCCCGCCAACAGGTTGATGAAGTGGCTGAATTGCTCGTCGTTTTCGTTCTTGCCCACATGGCGAATGGAGAAGCGGGCATGCTCGCGCGCGGTCCGCAACATGAAGAGAATCTCTTCATAATCCTCGGTCAGCAGCTCCCCGCCGTGGACCTGTTGCTGCGCGGAAATCAGATCGGCGGCCTTTTCAAAGTATATGTCGCGACGTGCCAAGTGGACCGGGCGGTTCAACTCAAAATGGTTTATCGGATTCACACGGTAAAGGTATCAATTGCGTCAAAGGTTTCGAGCTTTTTAACGGGCGACTTTCCATGAGCGCGAAACGCTGAAAGGTCTCGGTGGACGCCGTTGCTATCGATAACGGTCATGCCATAGGTGGGTAAACCACATCCGGCCGGTCGATATGATGAGCAGCAGGCCGGAAACAACGATGGATATGGCCAGGATCAATTTGGAACGGTCGTGGCCAGGGATGTCGCCGGGATCGCGGTGGCCTTCGTAGAAAAACAGTCCACCCAATAGCAATACGATGATGGCGGAAACCAGCGTCCCCTTGTGGGGTTTCATCTTGAACATGGGAACCTTGCCGTGCGTATTCATGTTGTGCCTTCCATCGCGCCGATCGAGCGTTAAAGTAGTTTCTCCCAACGTACGGCACGACCATATTCGTGCACATTAAATAGCAAAATCTACTAGGTGCACCATGTTGCGGGTCCGCAATCGGCGGGAAAGGTAGCGTAGCGGAAGCTAGCAGAAGGTTCGCAGGACTTCGCAAATATCCTCGCGCCGAACGGGTTTGGCGATGTAGCCGTCCATGCCCTGCTCAAGAAAACGCTCCCGGTCGCCTTTCATGGCGTGAGCCGTGATGGCAATGATCGGAATACGCGATTCCATGTTTTCCTGGGCCCGTATCATGGCTGTGGCCTGAAGGCCGTCCATGACCGGCATCTGTATATCCATGAGAACAATGTCGTATTCGGGCCGCTCCTCGGGCGGCGCGGTAAGCTTGAGCATCGCCAAGGCATCGCGCCCGTTTTCAGCCAGATCGACACGGCAACCCAGCTTTTCGAGGGTCTTAGTTATGACCCGCTGGTTGAGCTTGTTGTCTTCGGCCAGTAGGACATAGCGGGCAAACCGGTCGGCCTGGTCCTCCGCCGGGCTATCATCCATCTGAGATGTCGAGCCGGCCTCCATGTTGACCGTTATGTTGAAACTGAACTCCGCGCCCTTGCCCGGTTCACTGGTGACATACAGGCGGCCGCCCATCATCTCCACCATCTTCTTGGAAATGGCGAGGCCAAGACCGGTCCCACCGTATTCGCGGGTGTGGGAGCCGTCGGCCTGGGTGAACTCCTTAAATATGACTTCCTGCGCTTCCTTGGTAATACCGATTCCCGTATCGGCTACTCGGAAGCATAAGGTGCACTCGTCCCCGGTCTTGGCCAGGCAACGGACACCTACCTCCACATGGCCCATCTGGGTAAACTTGATCGCATTGGCCATCAGGTTGATGAGGATTTGACGAATGCTACCTTCGTCGGCGCGGACCTTGGGCAGGTTCACCGGGCTATCGACCTTGAGTTCGAGCCCCTTCTTTTGCACGGATGGCGTGAAGAACACGCTGAGTTCGTTCAGCATCTTATGCAGGTCGACGGTCTCGATGTTCAGGTGGAACTTGCCCATTTCGATCCGCGAGAGGTCCAGGATGTTGTTGATGATCTTGAGCAGGTTTTCAGCGGAGGAAGAGATGGTGTCCACGTATTCGAGTTGCTCTTCACTCAGGTCCGTGTCCCGGATCAGTTGCGCCATCCCGAGCACGCCATTCATGGGTGTGCGGATTTCATGGCTCATGTTCGCCAGAAACTCGCTCTTGGTCCGGCTGGCCTTTTCGGCATCGTCCTTGGCAACCTTCAACTGCATCGACAGGCGGTCCTGCTGGAAGCGCCGCTGTTCGAGTTCGTCGATCATGCGGTTGACGCCTTCGCCCAGATGCCCCAGCTCATCCATGGATTTGGTTCGTTTTACCCGGGACGAAAAATTGCCGGCCTCGACCGCATTGACGCAGGACAGAATGTCCGTCAAGCGCGGAACCGTCAGCATATTCAGCAACACGGCACTCACCAGGGAAATCACCAGCGCGCAAACGATGAAACCCACAACAAAACGGTTGTGGATGGAGCGTTGCACACGCATAGCGTTCTCCATTCCCATCTTGATGTGCAGATGGCCGAGATGCTGGTCGCCGTCATACAAGGGCGTTGCCGCAATCAGATAGTGCTCCCCATCTTCCTGAGCCTCCTGCGTAAAGGTTTCCTGCGAATCTGCCAGGTGTCTCTGTATCTCAGAGTGCGGGAAGACAACCTGCGAGGCACCCAGGCGTTCCAGTTCGGCATCCGAGCTGTAAAGGACCGTGCCATCCGGCTGGTCCACCACGCCAAGCAACACTTTTTCGCCCACCAGCCCGGACAGGGCATCAACGTCGCGCGCCATGGACCAGGGAATCGCCTGCATGTTCATCAAACGGCCCGGAATGGCGGCGGTTTCGTGTAGGCGTTGGTTTACATCTTTTTCAAAACTGATGTCGTAGAGGCCCCCTAGAATCAGCAGCGATACGGTAGCAATCAGGAAGATCAACAAACCCAGCTTGGCCGACAGCGAATGTGGAAGCTTATTCATGGCTTACAGAAAGCACTTTCCATACCTTTTATTCAAGTATGTTTACAGGAAGTTACGCGCCGCAGGAGGGCTCATTCTAGCCGGTTTCGCGTGTTGCGGTCCGGGATTGAAGGCCACAACCAATCCATGGATATTACACCCACGCGCGACGCGACCGTTTATATCATAGTCATGAAGGATAATCGCCGGAATCAAGGTCGCCCAACGATCTGCCCGCTCGACAAAACCGGAGGAAACATCTACTATTCACGCGTCAAGGGAAGGAGGTGACCGGAATGATCTCGGCCAAACACTGCAAAGAGGTTTCCGTGCGGGTGCTGAACGATATCGGCATCCTAGACCAGCTGACCAAGATCGTGGCCGACAAGGGTGTGAACATCCGCGCCGCAGCGGCTTGGGTGGAGGACAACGACAAGGGCATGATCCGGCTGGTAACCGATGACAATCTCCGGGCGATCGACGCCTTGCGCGCCCACAACTACGCCCCTGTTGAAATTGATTCGGTTGAAGTGTTGCTACGGCACTCCCCCGGCATGCTGAGCAGCATTTGCCAGCGTATTGGAGACGGCGGTATCAACATCAAGTACCTGTATGCCAGCGCGCCCGTGTCCGATGAAACTTGCCTGTGCATACTATCCACCGACAACAATGCCCGCGCAATCGTGTTGCTAAACGACTAGCCAGCGAAAGTAGCTCGAAGGAACAGCGAATGGGATTCCTTTTCCCTTTGCTATGCCTCCGATGCCAGGTCGCGCCATCCTTCGTATTCCGCACAAAACGCGGACAGTTTCTCCGGACCAAGCTGTTCTGGATACCATCGGCAATCATCAGCCAGGTGTCGCCAGCGATCCGACAGCACATAAGCCTGCGCATGGGCACCGCCGGCCTGCACGGTGACGCGGTCATAGGCCTCCCCCTCGAACCGGTCGAGATGCTGGAAATCCGTTGCAGTCAACCCCACGTAGATCATGCCTTCCACGACATCGGTTGCCGACGGTACGATCACCGGATAATGCTCCCCCTTCACCCGCAACCGGATAAAACCCTCCAGGATGGCGGGCACGCCCTCCAACCGACGGCCAATCACCGACTCCAGTACAACCGGCCACATCAGGGTTCCATAGGCAAATAGCTTGTTCATTTCGTTCACGGTCACGCATTATCCGTTGTTTGTTATTCGTATAAAACCATGTACGTTGCTTCCGCTGAAGAAGCAACACCATTAACCCTTAACGAAAACCATCGTGATGAAAGAACGATCCATTCAACCCGAATGCTGGAAATACGAATTGCCCGGCGGCTTTGAAGCGCTAGCCGGAAAAACCGATGCGGACAACGATCTGCTCAGCCTGCGGTTGGCCGCGCCCAACGATCTCTGGTTCCACGTGCGAGGACTGCCCGGCAGTCATGTGATCCTGCGTCATCCCGACGGAGAAAAGCCGGACAATGCCACGATCAAGAGCGCGGCCGCCATTGCGGCCTGGCACTCCAAGGCCCGCAACGCGGGGACAGTTCCGGTTTGCTACACCGAAGCCAAGCACGTCGGAAAACCGCGCGGCGCCAAGCCCGGAAGCGTGACCATCAAGCGCGAAAAAATCCTGAAGGTACGCCCCGCCCTTCCACAACCCTGATGTGTTGCATTCCTTGCTTCCTCCGTGCCGTAGACCAAATTGATTCATACACAGAACGCTGACAATAGATACCCTAATCAATCAAGCCCCGTTAAAAGTTGAAGATGAAACTTTCAATACCCGTCCCATCCGCTATTCCATGAAACCGTTTTCGAGAGGGATCCATGAACTACGTTTTACAGGTTTTATTCATTCTGGTGCTGATGGCGATCGGTTTCGTCGCCCGCAAGCGTGGTGTTGTGAGCGAAACCGGCACCAGCGAAATGGTCCGCATACTGATTGCCATCATCTATCCCTGCCTCATATTTTCGTCCGTAACACATCTCAATGCCAAGGAACTAGCCACCAACTGGATTATGCCGGTGATGGCGCTGGCAATAGCCGGGACCGGCCTGCTGCTCGGCCTGGTTACGCTGCGCTGGATGAAGAATGTCGACCGGCAGCGGGCCAGCGCCTTCCTGTTCCAGA